>JAGCQO010000133.1 GCA_017965125.1 Paludibacteraceae bacterium | reverse complement strand
TTATCAACTGGGTTTGGATAAGCGTACATTCTGTAAACGCCTGTCTTCTTCTCTATCTTGAGCTTGAATGCCAACGACTCCGACGCAGAGTTGTTCATGAGGTCCCAAGCCCTGAGAGTCAGCGTGTAATTGCCCGGATTGAGCTCTGGCAGAGTATATTTCAAGTGTCCGCTCTTGTAAGTGCCGAGGTCGTTTTCATAATAATCGTTGAGATTGATTATGAGTGTGGTGTCGCCTTCGATTTTAAGCTGCAAATCGTGTCCGATTCCGCTGCCAGTCGTGTTTATGCCGTTCTCGTCGGAAAGTGTCGCATAAAGGATGGAAGAACCGTCGATGACGCCGCCCGACTTGAAGAAAGGCGAGTTTATATACATATTTATAATAGGGCTGTTGTCCTCGAACTCGACATTCTCGTTGGTGCCGCCTATCACAAAGTCCTCGTTGAATCCGTTAGCCTCAACGTCCTCGCTGTCGTTTTTCGCATAGAGGTTTATGCGTCCAAAGTCGTAGTCGTAGCCGATGTCCTTAGGCACGAGGAAAAGAAGCTCGTAGGCTCCATCCTTGACATTGACCTTGCCTTTGAAAAGCGTGTTCACACGGTCCTTGTATGTGTAGGTCGTCTCGCCGCCAGTCACATTACCCAAGGTCTTGATGCTTCTGAGTTTGTCTTGAACGACGATGCTCACAATGCCGTTGAACGACTTGTCGATATTGGTTTCAGTCTCGTCGAGCACTCGGCCTTTAATCCTGACGATGCTCAGTGCCTTGATTGTGTCGAACTGGAATTTGTTTCTGAGGTTATCGTCCACCATCACCGGATATTTGTATGACAAACCGCCGTCGGCAAGCTGCTTCATCATGTTGACAGAGTCAACGACGATTTTTTTGGACGGCAGAGGGAAGCGCAACGCCGGGTCGCCCAGCAAGACGTAAGGAAGCCTGTTGCTTGCTCCAGAGCCTTTGGCTGTGGTGTTTTTGGCACGGCGGAACGACTCGCCGAAAGTTATAGGTTTGCCGTTCTCCTTGGTCAGGAAGTGCTTATGGTAATTTCCGTTCAGGGTGAAATTGCCGTCGGCATAGACGGTGCGGCAAGCAGTCACCAACGCGATGGCGCCGCCCTTTTCACGCAGCATGACCTCCTCGCCGCTGGAGAGTGTCGATTTGTCGTAGTCGCCATAGTCGCATGTGGCGGTATAGAAGAACGGATATTTTTTGTTGTAAAGATTGGTGATGTCGTTTCTGTCGAAGAACTTCTCCGCAGCGAGTCCTTCGGTGCTGCCGTGTCCTGTGTAGTCGAAGAACAAGGTGCCGTCCGAGAACAACTGCATGATTTTGTACTGAACCTCGGGATAAGATGCGCTATTGGAAGTGACGACCTTGCTGAAGGCGTCGGTGAAAAGCCTTGTGACCTGGAACTCCTTATGCTCACGCTCCATGCGCTTCGCCAGCGTGTCCGACTGCCATGTGTAGCAGAGGTTGGCGTCGTTGTCGTCGTCGGCGATGTACACGAGGCGGTTTTTCCATTCGCCCTTGAGCGAGTCGCGAAGATAGGTCTGCACCTTGTTGACCATGGCGTTGGCCTGACTTGGCGACGACACAGGGAGGCGTCCCACGCCGATGCTCATGGAGTCGTAAAGCAGCGAGCCGGTCTCGTCGGCGAGCATGCCAAAGTAGTCGTCGGTAGCGTAAGAGCCGGTCGTGACGTGCAGCGAATTGACGGACTCGTAGGTCAGCACCTTGTTGTAAGGCACATTCGCCTTCAAGTAGCCACGGTGGTCGTAGGTCGCATCGCCGAAGAGCAGAAGGTTCTGCGGCTTACGTCCGTCGGAAGCCCTTTCGTAAATGGTCTTCATGAGCCAACGGAAGGCTGTCGCGTCAGGCGTTCCCGACGAATACTCATTAGATATCTGCTGCAGAGTGACCACAAGCGTCGAAATGCCGTCATAGTGCGAATGAAGGTCGGCCAGCCTGTTGGCGTGCTCGAGATATTCCTCCGGGCTTATGATGACAAAGTCGGCATTAGTGACCGCATGAAGATTCTGATTAGCGACCTCGCCAACGAAAGTCGGCGCAGGGAAGTAAGCCGACGGCTTCACCGCCACGTATTCGTGCAATATGGAAGCGTCAGCCACGAAGCTGTATTTTCCGTCAGAGTAAGTCGTCTGCATGTTCTTGATGGCAGACGGGTCGGTCATATCCCAAACGACGATTCCGTCAGAGCCTGCCAGCTGATAAGCGACAGCCGACTCGCCTGTGACCGAAGGCTCTCGGAAAGGCATGTAGGAGCCGGACATGACAAGGTTTCTGTAGGCATTGACCTCGATGTAGTCAAGCCAGGCCGTGCCTTGCGAACTGCCGTTGTACTTCAAGCCCAGCGTGAAATCGTCGGACGACGGCGTGAGCGAAACGTTCAGAAGATTGTCCGACGCAGTGAGCAACGACGTCTTGGCTGCCAGCGAAAGTGTGGATGACTGCGCGCCGTGGCTGAGCACAACCGAAGTTTTGGACGAGGCATTCGCAGCCATGGACACGGCCACTTTCATAGCCGAGTCGGTACGTATGTTTGGGAATGAGAAGTCGAAGTCATGAACCGACGAGTTGGTGAAGGTCTCGCCGAACCATCTTTGTCCTGAGGAAATGAGGTTGTAGCTTTCCTCCTCGAAGACCGAATAGTCCTTGAACGAAGTCACAGTCTTGCCGGCTGCGACAGACAGGCTCGGCTGGACGTTGTTGTTGATGAGCTTTTCCGTGCCGACGTCCGACGTAATGAAGTAGTAGCCGTAGTCGGAGTACGGATTGAGCGTGTGGGTGAACTGTCCGGTAGTAGCGTATTTCCAAGACACTGGGCCTTGAGCATAGAACAGAATGTAGTCGCCCGCGTTGAAAACGCCGTCAGCACCTTTCTCCATCCAGATGTGAAGCTGCGGAAGGTCGTCGATCTTGCTGTCGGAGAAGTTCTCGGAAAGCTTGGCGCCGCCGTAGCCGAAGACCCTCGGATTAGACGGGTCGTTGATGCCCCACTGCTTGAGGTTTTCGTATGTTATCTTATAAACACCAGACGAAGAAACCGCGACTCTGACCCATTTGCCCGACGAGAGAACAGAGTTGTCGGCGAAGCTGTGAATCGTGGCCGCAGACGACAATGAGCATAACAATGCCTGCATCACAAAAAGCAATGCAAACATCAGAATATTGTCATTTCTCCGTCTTGCCATATCGTCATTTTACGTTAAAATCCAGCAACTTGCGCCCGTCCAGTTTGCCGACGATTTTTGTATCTTTAGTCAGCACAACCGAATCCTTCGGCGTACCGGTGTATATCAAATCGCCAATCTTCAGCGTGAAGAACCGGCTCACATAAGCTATAATCCTATCGACCGAAAAAGCCGCGTCTTTCACATTGCCAGCCTGCACCTCGACGCCATCCACCTCAAGGCTGAAGTTCATGTCATCCTTGCTGCCGAATTCGTCCAAAGATACAAAATCCGACACAACAGCCGAACCATCGAACGCCTTGCTTATCTCCCACGGCTTGCCCTCCGACATAAGCTGCTTCTGGAGGTCAACCGCAGTCAGGTCCATGCCCAGCGCCACGGCGTCATAATACCTGTGGGCGAACTTCTCCTGAATGTTCTTGCCCAGGCGCGAAATGCGGTAAACGACCGACGCGCCGCCGACTATCTCTTTAGAAAAGTACGGCAAATAAAACGGTTTATTGCCCTTCAAAAGAGAAGAATCCGTTTTCATGAAGACAACCGGCTCTCTCGACTCGCCGCAAGAACCGCTGTTCACGCTCTCCGCATAGTTTGCTTCAACACAAATTATCTTCATAACACGAATTATTTTTTATCAGTTGCCGACAATCTGTTGAACATCAGCGCCAAATGCGAATAAATAGAGGTATTCTGCACAATTATATTCTCAGGAACACGGATTCTGTATGGCGTGAAATTCCAAATCGCCTTTATGCCGCCCTCGATCATCTGCTCAGCCACTTTCTGAGCGAATTCCACAGGCACAGTCAATATTCCAATCTCGGTCTTAGTCTGGCGGCAAAGCTCGGGGAAACGGTCCATGTGATGGATAGGAATCTGGTTGATTCTCATGCCCGCCATTTCATATTTAACGTCGAAACCGGCTATAATATTGAGTCCGTACTGAGAAAGTCCACTGTCTTGAATCAGCGCGCCACCCAAGTTTCCGACGCCGAATAGGAACGCGTTATGCCTGTTGGCAAAGCCGAGGAACTTCTCGAGCTCCTTGGTCAGCAATGAGACATCGTAGCCCACCCTCGTTTTTCCCGAGATGTTCACGTACGAAAGGTCCTTAGCTACTTGCGACGCGTCGATGTTCAGGTCCTTGGCGATCTGGGTCGATGACAACGAAGTCTCGCCGCAAGCCGCAGTCTGCTTGGCATAAGCCAAATACCACGGCAAACGCCTCAAGACAGGTTCCGGAACCTTGAAATTCTGATCTAT
>JAGCQO010000132.1 GCA_017965125.1 Paludibacteraceae bacterium | reverse complement strand
ACGGAAAGACCTACCTTGTGCCTGACGATGGCGGAAGTGCCATTTTTATCGCCGAGCGTCGTCTGCGCCACGCCTTGAACAAGGACCGTGTGCGTGTGTTCCTCTACGCTCGTCCGAAGGGCAGCGAGCCGGAAGGCGAGGTGGTGGAGATAATCAAGCGTGCGCAGGACACATTCGTCGGCGTGCTGCAGGTCGGACGAAACTATGCGTTCCTCCGTGTCGATAACAAGATACTCACTAATGATATTTTCATTCCGGTCGATAATCTGCACGGCGGCAAGGACGGGCAGAAGGCCATCGTCAAGATTGTGGAGTGGGGCGTCAGCGACCGCAGCCCTATAGGCGAGGTGATCGATGTGCTGGGCAACGTCGGCGACAACAACACCGAGATGCACGCCATACTTGCCGAGTACGGACTGCCGTATTCATACCCGGAGGCGCTGGAGAAGGCTGCCGACGAGATTCCGACCGACCTCACGCCCGAGGAGTTCGCCAAGCGACGTGACATGCGCGATGTGCCTACGTTCACCATCGACCCGAAGGACGCGAAGGACTTCGACGACGCCCTGTCCATCCGTCAGCTTGAGTCTGGCGACTGGGAGATAGGCGTGCATATAGCCGACGTGACACACTACGTCATACCGGACAGCCCGATAAACAAGGAGGCGATGGAAAGAGCCACTTCCGTTTATCTTGTTGACCGCACGATACCGATGCTCCCCGAGCACCTCTCGAACGAGCTCTGCTCGCTCCGTCCGAACGAGGAGAAGCTGTGCTTTTCTGTGGTTTTCGTGATGGATGATAACGCCAACGTGAAGCATTACGACATCTGCCGTACCGTCATCAAGTCCGACCGCCGATTCTGCTACGAAGAGGCGCAGGAGGTGATAGAGACGGGCGAGGGCAACATGAAGGAGGAAATCCTGAAGCTCGACTCGCTTGCTAAAAAGCTGCGCGACGCGAGGTTCAAGGCCGGCGCCATCTCGTTCGAGAGCGCAGAGGTGCGTTTCGAGATCGACGAGAAAGGCAAGCCGCTCAGCGTTTATTTCAAGGAATCGAAGGACGCCAACAAGCTCATAGAGGAGTTCATGCTGTTGGCTAACCGCACCGTGGCTACCCACATAGGCAAGCCGTCGGGCAAGGCTAAGCCAAAGACGTTTGTCTATCGTGTGCATGACACGCCGAACCCCGACAAGATAAAGGCATTCTCCGACTTCATCCGCAAGTTCGGCTATAAGCTGAAGACCACCGGCAAGCCGAAGGAGATTTCAAGCTCGATAAACAACCTTCTCGACGAGGTGGAGGGCAAGCGCGAGCAGGGGCTTGTGCAGACCATCGCCGTGCGCTCGATGGCGAACGCTATATACACGACGACCAACATCGGCCACTACGGCCTGGCGTTCGACTATTACACGCACTTCACTTCGCCTATCCGCCGTTACCCCGACATGATGGTGCACCGCCTTCTGGAGCGTTACCTCGACGGCGGCCGCTCGGTCAACGAGAAGGAGATCGACGACAAGTGCGACCATTGCTCAGCCATGGAGCAGCTGGCGGCTACGGCCGAGCGTGCTTCTATAAAGTATAAGCAGGTCGAGTTTATGTCCGATAAGGTGGGGAAAGTGTTCGACGGCGTCATTTCCGGCATCACCGAGTGGGGCGTCTATGTGGAGCTGAATCAGAACAAGTGCGAGGGCATGATTCCGGTTCGTGAGCTTGGCGACGACTATTACACCTTCGACGAGAAGAACTACTGCCTCGTGGGCCGACGCCGCCACCGCAAGTTCCAGCTCGGCGACCCGATCACGGTGCGTGTGGCTAAGACCAATTTGGAGAAGAAGCAGCTCGACTTCGTGCTGGCTGAGTAGTCTCCCGTAAATAAAGGAAAAAAGAGAGCGATGGAGTGTTTCCGTCGCTCTCTTTGTTTATTCGTCAGTCTCTTCTGTCGGCTTTCCGATCGGCCCTTCGCTCAGCTCCTCGATGTCGCATTTTATCGCGATCGAGATGTTCAGGATGCGGCTCTCCGGGCTTCCTTCCTTTATCGGTTTGTCGAGCGAGTATCCCATCTCGTCCTGCATCCTGTCGAGCATTTGGTCGATTGTGTCTATCATTCCCTCGTTGTATTCGAGTTCTCCGGTCAGGTACTTGTGTATTATGCTTTCGAGCTCCTCTCTGTATTTCTTAGTCTGATTTTCCATAGTGTATGTGTTTTTTAGGTTGCAAACTGAAGTGCATGCCGCGCTCCAAATTTTCTACAAAGATAACGAAGTCGTTGTTCCCTTATTGTTAATATGTCAATTGTTTTAAGCCTGTTTTTTCATTTTATAATATTTCGGCTTTTCATGAAATGACAAAATCCGATGTTTTTCTTCAAAAGGGTGTCTTTTTGATTTTGTTGTGATAAAAATCGGACTGTTTGTAAGGGAAAGTTTGTGTTTTTATGTCTTTTTCATGCAGATTTTGGCAAAAAGTGTGCTTTTTGAGTGAAATTTTTCAGAAAAACTTCCAAAATGTTTTTGATTTTTCAAAAATGTTGTACATTTGCCACAGAATTTATTGCAATGAATTACAAAAAGTAATGAAAAAGAAAAATAACCAAACACAATGTAAGTTATGAAAAGGATTGAAGCTATCATCCGTAAGACGAAGTTCGAGGATGTAAAAGAGGCATTGCTGCAGTCGGACATTGACTGGTTTGAGTATCATAATGTCCACGGCATCGGACAAAGCCGACAAGAGAGAATCTACCGTGGTGTTCAGTACTCGACTGATGTGATAGAGCGTGTTGCGCTGACTATCGTTTGCCGAGACCAGTTGGTGGACCCTACGGTGAAGGTCATCCTGAGTGTGGCCCACACGGGCGAGATTGGCGACGGACGAATTTTCGTCAGCGACATGATCGACGCATGGAGCATCCGCACAGGCGAGAACGGCGACACCGTTCTGAGAGACAAGAAATAATTTAAAGTATCAACTCTAAACTTTAATGTTATGGAAGAAATTGGAATTTCACTTGATACCGTGTGGATGCTGTTGGCAGCCATGCTGGTTTTCTGGATGCAACCGGGCTTCGCGCTGTGGGAGGCTGGATTTACGCGAGGCAAGAACACGGCTAACATCCTGATGAAGAACTTCGTGGACTTTATGTTCGGTTCGCTTCTGTTCTTCTTCTTAGGTTTCGGATTCATGTTTGGAAGCGACGGCGCCGGCGTCATCGGCATGCCTTACTGGGGCTACCTTTCGTTCTACAGCGGCGAACTGCCTGTCGAGGGCTTCCTGATT
>JAGCQO010000131.1 GCA_017965125.1 Paludibacteraceae bacterium | reverse complement strand
CCTACTATCTGGGCCGCGACTCGTTCAACATCGAGGGCGTGCTGAAGCAGTTCCGCCAGTATCAGGTCTGCTAGCACTACATAATCGGCCGCGACGGCACCATCTACAAGACTGTGGCGGAGAACAACGTGGCTTACCACGCCGGCATAAGCACGATACAGGGCACCAACCGCAAGAACTGCAACTCGTTCTCCATCGGCATCGAGATAATAAACTCACCTTCGCAAGGCCCGACCGAGGCGCAGTACAACTCGCTTGTGGCTTTGGTCAAGGACATAAAGTCGCGCTACACGATAAACCACATCGTGCGCCACAGCGACATAGCTCCTGGACGAAAGACCGACCCGTGGAAATTCGACTGGGAAGGATTCAACCGAAGGCTGAAGGAAGAGTAAGCGTAGGTGAAGCCTAACCGCCTTATAAAAAAAAGACTTATCTTTGCACTTTCTTTTTAAAGCAAAAACACTTTAATAATATGCCTACTTATAAAGCAGTTACAGCCGAGGAGGCTGTGAAAGTCGTCAAGTCTGGCGACCACATCCATCTGAGCGCCATAGGAAATGCGCCTCAGTGTCTTATAAAAGCTTTGTGTGACCGCGAACGCCGCGGAGAGTTGAAGGATGTACACATCCACCACTTCCACACTGAGGGCGACGCGCCATACGCCGACCCAGAGTTCGAGGGAGTGTTCTCGCACGAAGGTTTCTTCATCGGAGCTAACGTAAGAAAGAGCGTGCAGGCTGGTTTCGCCGACTACATCCCAGTGTTCCTGGGCGAGGCTGCCAAGCTGTACCGCGGACACTATGTGCCATGTAACGTGGCGTTCATACAGGTTTGTCCGCCAGACAAGCACGGATACGTTTCTCTCGGAACTTCGGTTGACGCCTGCATCGCAGCCATGGAGGTTTGCGACACAGTGATAGCTGTAGTCAACAAGTATGTGCCAAGAGCATTCGGCGACGCCATGATACACATGTCGAAGATCGACTACTTCGTCGAGGACGACCGTCCGCTCATCGAGAAGCACTACGAGGCGCCAAACGAGACCGACATCGCCATAGGTAAGAACTGCGCCGAGCTCATCGAGGACGGAGCATGCCTGCAGATGGGAATCGGCTCGCTGCCTAACGCGACCCTCGCTTGCCTCGGCAACCACAAGGACCTCGGCGTGCACACAGAGATGTTTGCCGACGGAGTTATCGACCTCGTGGAGAAGGGCGTAATAACCGGAGCGAACAAGAAGCTCGACCGCGGCAAGATCGTGTCAACATTCCTTCTGGGCTCAAACAGAGTTTACAACTTCGTTGACAACAACGAGCAGGTGAGAATGATGGACGTGGCATACACCAACGACCCATTCATCATCGCCCAGCAGCCTAAGATGGTAGCCATCAACTCAGCCATAGAGATAGACCTCACAGGTCAGGTTTGCGCTGACTCAATAGGCGTTAAGCAGTTCTCAGGCTCGGGAGGCCAGATCGACTTCGTTTACGGAGCGTCGCGTTCCGAGGGCGGAAAGGCCATCATCGCCATGCCTTCGATGACCAAGAAGGGCAAGAGCAAGATCGTGCCTACGCTTACTCCAGGCGCGTCAGTCGTTACAACACGTTTCCACGTTCACTGGTTCGTGACAGAGTACGGCGCTGTGAACCTCTACGGACGAAGCATGCAGGAGAGAGCCAAGCTGATAACTTCGGTCGCTGACCCAAGCGTACGCGAGGACCTCGACAAGGCAGCGTTCGAGCGTTTCGGCTCACATTACCACTTCATCCAGAAGTAATACTGTAAAGCAATATTAAATAGTATAATTAGAGCGGTGTTCGATTAACCCGAATTACCGCTCTATTGTTTTTTTATTACATTTGCGAGTAGAACACATACAAAACTATTATCTAACTAAATGAGAATTAACGCATTCAGCCGACTAAGCGTGAAGACCCGAAACACGTATGACAAGTTCATATTGTGGCGTAAGGCCAACATCAGTCAGAAGAACTTCACTGTTCTGCTGGCGCTGATAGTCGGTGTGCTCACTGCGCTTGCTGCGGTGTTGCTGAAGCACGTCATACACTTCATCGCCAGCCTTCTGACCAGCACTATCCACTCGGCCGACGACGCTTGGCTGCTGCTGGTTTATCCGGCAGTGGGTATAGCCATAGCCTCGCTTTTCGTCCACTTCGTGGTCAGAGACGACATCTCGCACGGTATCACCAAGGTGCTTTACTCCATATCGCAACGCAAGGCGCGCATCAAGCCGCATAACACGTGGTCGTCGTTGGCGGCGTCGTCGGTGACCATCGGTTTCGGTGGTTCGGTGGGAGCGGAGGCGCCTATCGTGCTGACCGGTTCTGCCATAGGATCGTCGCTCGGACAATTCTTCAAGCTCGACCGCAAGACGATGATGCTGCTCGTGGGATGCGAAGCGTCGGGAGCCATAGGAGGCATATTCAACGCGCCTATCGCCGGACT
>JAGCQO010000022.1 GCA_017965125.1 Paludibacteraceae bacterium | reverse complement strand
AGCCGTAGCGCTCGATGCCTCGCTTGTCGCCGAGAGCCTCCTTGAGCGCCTGTCCGAGAGCCAGAGCCGTGTCCTCTATCGTGTGGTGCTCATCGACATTCAGGTCGCCTTTCACTTTGACAGTGAGGTCGCTGCCCGAATGGCGGCCTATCTGCTCGAGCATGTGGTCGAAGAATCCGAGGCCGGTCGAGATGTCGCACTTGCCTGTTCCGTCGAGGTTCAGGCGTATGAAAATGTCAGTTTCTTTGGTGGTTCGCTTCACTTCCGCCGTTCTCTCGCCAGCGAAAAGAATCTCGCTTATCTGGTCCCACGAGTCAACTCTTCTGCACTTAGGCACGTCTAACGGTTCCGGCACTGGGGCTGGCGCTTTGTCCGAAGCGGAATCGGCGGACTCGGTAGCAGGCAGCAGCAGTCCGTTCGCGCCCAGGTTCTTGGCCAGAAGCATGTCGGTGAATCGGTCGCCGATGACGTATGAGTTGGCGAGGTCGTAGTCGCCGTTTGTGTATTTTGTGAGCAACGCCGTTCCAGGCTTGCGTGTCGGCGCGTGGTCTTCCTCTTTGGTTATGTCGAAAATCATGTCGTCGAACACCACGCCTTCGGACTTGAACACCTGAAGCATCTTGTGCTGCACGCGGTCAAAATTCTCCTGCGGATAAGCCGGAGTGCCGAGTCCGTCCTGGTTGGAAATAATCACAAGCTCGAAATCGAGGTTCTTGCTTATGAAATACAAGTTGCGCAACACACCCGGCAGAAACTCCAACTGGTCGAGAGTATCGACTTGGAATGTCACTGGCGGTTCCACGATCAACGTTCCGTCACGGTCTATAAAGAGAGCTTTCTTTGCCATAAGCGCAGTTTTTATTTACAAGTTACGAGTATCTTGAGCAGCTCGTCATTCTCCTGACGGGTGCCGATTGTGATGCGCAGACATCCGCCGCAAAGCACGACTGAGTTTCTGTTGCGCACGATTATGCCTTCGTCAACGAGCTTAGCGTAAATGCCTTGTGCGTCGTTGGTCTTGACAAGGACAAAATTAGCGTCTGAAGGATAAACATCCAAAACGCATGGATAACCCTTCAGCTCATTGCTCACACGCTCACGCTCCTCCAATATCATCTTCACCCACGCCTCTTTCTGCTCGATTTTGTCGATGCTATCAGAAACGAGGTTCTGTGTCAGCGCGTTCACGTTGTAAGGGTACTTGACCTTGTTGAAATACGAGATTATCTCCTCCGACGCGAAAGCCATTCCGCATCTCACGGCGGCTAATCCCCACGCCTTCGAGAACGTGTGCAGAACGATCATGTTCGGGAACTCGGCGAGGCGCTTTGTCCACGACTCGTTCGAAGCGAAGTCAATGTAAGCCTCGTCGATGACCGTGATGCCGTCGAAAGAGCGGAGAATCTTCTCCATCTCACTGCTGTTCAATAGGTTGCCAGTCGGGTTATTAGGCGAGCAAAGGAAAATGACCTTTGTGTGCTCATCCACAGCCGCGAGCACCTTGTCGGCGTTCAACGAGAAGTCGTCCTCAAGAAGCACGCTTCTGTACTCGACGTCGTTCACATCGGCACACACGCCGTACATTCCGTAAGTCGGCGCTATGGCAACGGCATTGTCAACCTTAGGCTCGCAGAACACGCGGTAAACAAGGTCGATAGGCTCGTCGCTTCCGTTTCCGAGCATAATCTGAGGCACTTTCACGCCCTTGATTCTGGAGATTTTCTCCTTGAGGCTCAGCTGCAGAGGGTCGGGGTAACGGTTGTATGGCGCGTTGAGCGGATTCTCGTTGGCGTCAAGATAAACCCTCGCCTCGCCCTTGAACTCATCGCGAGCGCAAGAGTACGGAGCCAAGTTCCTTATGTTGTTTCTAACTAATTGTTCAAGAGTTTTTCCCATAAAACACAAAGTTTTATTTGTCTTTATTTCTTAATAGAAGCAAGGCGCAGAGTCATGGCGTTCTTGTGAGCGAAAAGCTGCTCGTTCTCAGCCATTATCTCGACCACCTCTCCTATGTTCTTCAATCCTTCAGGGCTTATCTCCTGGAAGGTAATCTTCTTTCTGAACGAATCGAGGTTCACGCCGCTGTAGGCATGCGCGTAGCCCGACGTAGGGAGCGTGTGGTTAGTGCCTGAAGCATAGTCGCCTGCGCTCTCGCACGTCAGCGGACCGATGAAGACCGAACCGGCGTTCACCACCCTGTCTGCTATGCTGTAAGGGTTCTTTGTGGCGATAATCAGATGCTCCGGAGCATACATGTTGGTTATCTCCACCACTTCGTCCTCGTCCTTCACAACGATTATGCGCGAGTTCTCCAACGACTTGGTGGCGAAATCGAAGCGAGGCAGCTCCTTGACCTGTCGCTCCACCTCGGCCATCACTTCCTCGGCCTTTGACTCGCTCGTGGTCAGCATTATGACCTGCGAATCGGCGCCGTGCTCTGCCTGCGAAAGCAAATCGGCAGCAGCGAAAGCCGCGTTTGAAGTCTCGTCGGCCACGACCTCCACTTCCGATGGTCCTGCCGGCATGTCGATAGCCACGTCACTGACGCTCACCGCCTGCTTCGCCGCCATCACATACTGATTGCCCGGACCGAATATCTTGTAAACCTTAGGCACAGACTCTGTTCCGTAAGCCATCGCTCCGATAGCCTGCACACCGCCGATTTTGAAAATCTTGCTCACACCAGCGACCGACGCCGCGAACAGCACTGCCGGATTCACCTTGCCCTCGCGGTTTGGAGGCGTGCAAAGAACTATCTCGCGGCAACCAGCTATCTGAGCAGGCACAGCAAGCATAAGCACTGTGGAGAAAAGCGGAGCCGTTCCGCCCGGAATGTACAATCCGACTTTCTCAATCGGCATAGCCTTCTGCCAGCACTTAACGCCCGGCATGGTCTCGACCGATGGCAGAGCCTGGTCCTGCGCCGCATGGAACTTCGCGATGTTGTCCTTAGCCTTCAGGATGGCCGCCTTCAAGTCGTCATCGACAAGCGCCTCTGCCTCCTTCACCTCGTCTTCAGTCACAGCCAGTGAAGAGAGCTCCACCTTGTCAAACTTCAGTTCATATTCCTTCACTGCCTCGTCGCCTCGCTGCTTTATGTCGCTGAGCACGCCGTCAACTGTGCCACGAAGGCTTGAATTGTCGAAATGAGGACGAGTCAGGAGTTCCGGAAGCTCCTCCTTCGACGGATATTTGATGTATTTCATAATACTCTGCTTTTAAATATTAAAGAATCATCTTCTCGATAGGTACCACAAGGATGCCCTCCGCTCCCAAAGCCTTGAGCTGCGAGATTATGTCCCAGAAGCTCTCCTCTTGGATAACCGACTGGAGCGACGACCAGCCTTCCTCCACAAGCGGAGTGACAGTCGGCGACTTCATGCAAGGCAACATCTTGCACACCTCAGGAATCTTGTCGTTAGGTATGTTCATGATGATGTACTTGTTGCCCTCGGCGTTCTTGTATGACGCGAAACGGAAAAGAAGTTCCTCGAGTATCTCCTTCTTGTCGTCAGTCAAGCCCGGATGGCCGATGAGCAGCGCCTCCGACCTCATAACGACCTCCACTTCCTTGAGGTTGTTGCTCACGAGTGTCGAACCCGACGACACGATGTCGAAGATGCAGTCCGCCACGCCGATTGCTGGCGAAACCTCCACCGAGCCGGTTATGACATAAATATCGGCCTTGACGTTGTTCTTGTCGAGGAAGTCCTTGAGGATAACCGGGTATGAAGTGGCGATGCGCTTGCCGTTGAACCACGAGAGCCCGTTGTAGTCGGCAGCCTTAGGAATGGCCAACGACAGACGGCACTTGCTGAAGTCGAGTCGCTTGATGATGTCCGCCTTCTCCTTGCGCTCCACGAACTCGTTCTCTCCCACGACACCGACGTCGGCGATTCCCGAAGCCACAACTTGCGGAATATCATCGTCGCGAAGGAACAGAACCTCGATTGGGAAATTCTTCGCTGGCACGAGAAGAGTTCTCTTGCTTGGTTCAATCTTGATGCTCGATTCGGAGAACATCGTCATAGTCTCCTCAAAAAGTCGGCCCTTGGCCTGCACTGCAATTCTTAACATATTTGTATATTCGTTTTTGTTTATATTTCTATTATTCAATCACTTGCCCGCCGCCTCGTCTGGTGTGCGGAGGAAGAACTTGGTTTTCGCCACTTCCTGCGGATATGTGAAGTAAACCGCCTCGGCTGTGGCGCAGACCGTACCGTCGGCCGACAGCACCTCGCAGTCGATGAACGCAAGGTTCCTTTTCATCTCGCGGAGTCGCGCCCTGACCTTGAGCGGACCGCCCAACGTATCGACACGCTGCTTGAACTTCGTGTTCAGCTGCGACGTCACGCCGCAAGTGTGCAGCTTATGAGTAACAACCCATCCGGCGAGCTCGTCCATAAGGGTGCAGATGATGCCTCCGTGCAGAGTGTTGAGCCATCCTTGGAAGTTCTGGTTCGGTGTCCACTCCGACACGACGTAATCGTCCTCCTCGGCGAATGT
>JAGCQO010000130.1 GCA_017965125.1 Paludibacteraceae bacterium | reverse complement strand
TTCCACTACAATATTCTTGTCTTTTGGATACTTAACCTTGTATCTGAAAGTGACGTCTTTTTTCTCGCCAGCGCCGAGATTCATCTTCCATATCAGCTCGCCGGAGCTTTCGTTCTTCGACGCTCCGTCTGTGCCGGTGGTTGTCACCTCGATGTCGCTTTGTCCGCTTACAGGCACTTGGTCGTGGATAGAAAGCTTGATGGCTGTCTTCTTGTTGTTCTTAGCCGAAATCTTCCATCCTCTTTCCACTTCCTTCTTGCTGCTCAGGATTTTGGTGCTTGTGTAGTCCTTGGCTGCCTCGCGCGACACTAAGATGCTCTTGTCTCTGCCGAGCGACAGTTTCAGAGTGTCGTTCTGTCTTGTGCTTTCGATTCTTGTCTTGCCCACGTAAGTGTTCTCGAAGAACAGGTTGGCGTCGCCGCTCATGAGGTTGAGCTTCACCCAGTCGGTCACGTTGGCCATGAGGAACGCGTCCTTGTCGAGCTTAGGTGCGCAGTAGTATTCGAATGTCGCGTTGAGCTTGTAGTTCTCGATTTCCACTTGGCTGCTCTGGTTTGAAGAGGTCAGCGTGTATGGCATCTTTATCTTGAACTCCTTTGTGGTCATGTTCTCCGACTGATAAACCTGTGGCGCGCTTGCCTCTTCTTCTTCCACCATTGGCATAGCCATGTCCATCATTACAGCCTCGTTGGCAGCTCCTGACGCTCTTGCCATCATCATCGGCTTGCTTCTCTTCGCCGCATAGACGTAGCTTCTTTCCTTTAATATGTAAGAGTTAAGCGTTGGTGCCTCGCCGCTCATGTTAGGATTGGCTGATGACAGCGTGAGCTTCACGTTTTCCCACTTCTCTTTTGTGTTTTGCTTGATGTCCGCTTTGTAAACAAGCTGAACAGGCTCGTCCACATTGTTCACTCTTATGTCGTAAGTCGGTGTCCAGCTTGCGTTTCTTACCACATACGATATTTCAAATGTGCAGTTTGTAGGAGCATTGGCGTTCAGCTTCACGACAATCATTCCTGTAGCCTCGTCGTTCTTCTTGCCGTTCAGTTCGTTTATCTGCTTGTCTATCGCAGACTTCTGCTTCTCCAGCTCGGCTATTTTCTTGTCGGTGTCGATTTTCTGCAGTTTGAGTGTCTTGATTCTCTCTCTGTAGTAGTCGTTTGTCTGCTTGAGTGTGGTTATGGACAGCGACTGGTCTGCTCCGGTTATGGTCTGGTTGGCTTGGATGAATGACAGCTCTGCGTCAGCCACTTCGTTGTTCGTCTTCTCTATGTTTATCTTGGAAGTTATGTCATCCTTCTGCTTTTTCAAGGCTTCTACTTCCTTGTCGGTCTGCGACTTTTCGACGTAGTTCTTTTGCTGGCTTACTGACATTATGGTGAGGCCCGAGCCTTTGGCTTTTACTTGCACGCTCTTAGAATCGATGTAAGGCGACAACCCCATGATTCTGACCTCGCTTTGTCCTGCTCCCACCTGCGCAGTAGCCGTTCTTGTCACTTGTGCTCCGCTTGTGAACACAGTTACTTCCTTTGCCTTGCTGCTGACATCGACAGCTCCGGCCTGCATCGCCATAGACAAGCATGCGACCAAGGGCATTAAGATTCTTTTGTTCATGATTCTGTATTTTTAAATGAAAGCCCGGCCTATTTCCGGTCGGGCTTCAATAAATTTTATTACTGCGGCTTTTTATTTGCCATAAACTTTCACGTCGTGGATACGGAATGTCTGAAGAGCTGGATCCTCTTTTCCGCAAACTGTAGGACCGAACTTCAGCTTCACGTTCTTCTCGTTGATGTTGATAGTGTTGTTGAATCCGTACTGAGCATCTGCGCCTTCAGCCTTTGAGCCGATGTACTCGCCGACCTTCACCCATGAGCCGCCGTCAACTGACTTGTAGAGGGCATATCCTCTTACGTCGCCTGTAGCAGAAGCACCGACCTCGATCTTAGAAACGTAGTCGAATGTTCCGATAACCATGAATGCGTCCTCTTTCTTTGTGATTTCTACCAATCCGTCAGAAACCTGAGCTGGAGACTTCTTAGCGGCGCACTGTGGTTGAACAGCTGATCTGAGGAACTCGTAGTTCACCTTCACGCTGCCGTAAACCTTGCTCACTTTGAAGTTCGCCTTTGAGTCAACCTTCTTCTTGCCACAAGCAAGAGTGTCGCTGCCTGCGCGCAGACCCTGCTCCTTGAAGCCTTGGAAGTTCTCGCTCAATATAAGATTTTGCGACATCACGCTTGCGCCGAAAGACACGAGCATGCCTACTAAGATTAATTTCAATGTTTTCATAATTACAATTTTAAGGATTTAAATTTCTTATGTTTACTTTTTGCGAAAATACAATACTTATGCCAAAGCGGAAAAACAATTCCTTTTTTTATGCCTTGGTCTTAAGCAGATTCATGAACTCCTCTCTCGTCTGCACTCTCTCGAACGCGCCGGTGAAGTCCGATGTTGTTGTTATGGAATTCTGCTTCTCGACGCCGCGCATCTGCATGCACATGTGCTTTGCCTCGATTACGACCATCACGCCGAGTGGATTGAGCGTCTCCTGGATGCACTCCTTGATTTGCGTTGTCAGACGCTCCTGCACCTGCAGTCTTCTGGCGAACACTTCAACGACTCTCGCCACTTTGCTGAGTCCTGTTATGTATCCGTTGGGGATGTACGCCACGTGAGCCTTGCCGTAGAAAGGCAGCATGTGGTGCTCGCACAAAGAGAAGAAGTCGATGTCCTTGACTATCACCATCTGGCTGTAGTCCTCTTTGAATATCGCGCCGTTTATTATGTCGTGCGGGTCTATCTCGTAGCCGGCGGTGAAGAACTCCATCGCCTTTGATACTCTTATAGGAGTCTTGATAAGTCCCTCGCGGTCAACGTCCTCGCCCAGCAGCTTGATTATCTCCTTGTAGTGGGCTGCCAATTTCTCCGTTCTCTCGCCTACAGGCTCCGAAGAAGTCAAATTTGTCATTTTATTTGTTTAGTTAGTTTATTCTACGTTTACTTTTCCCTTTACAATATATATCTCGCTTGCAAACTCAGGGAACATGTTCTTCATATCGCTTCGCAACTGCTGTGCCTCGGTGGTCGTCTCGCAATTGCCGACTCTCACCTTCCAGAATGGTGACTGAAAGCTGACGTAAACCGGCAGTTTTGGCATCTTCGACCTGAGCTGCTGAACGACGCCTTGGGCATCTGTCTTGGCTGTGCGCTGGTTGCTTGAGAACACCTGTACACGATAGCCCTGAACCGACCTTTTGCCAGTTCCTGTTCCGGCGCCGTTGCTGCTGCTTTCTGCGGCGGCTCTGTGCTTCTGGCCCATCAGGCTTTCGAGCCTTGGGTCCATGTTCAAAATCACGACGCCTTTTGTCTTGTCGGAAGAGTCTTTCAATGCCTCCAGGAAGAGCTTTTCAGAAGGAACTTTTGGTTCCGTGTCCTCTTTTACAACTTGCGCCGTAGAAGAAAGTGCAAAAACGGAAAGTGTTGAGACAAAGATTATTTTGAGTCTATTCTTGAGCATCAATAATACCTAATGTGTTGATTTTGTGCCACAAAGTTATCATTTATTTTTATCTTTGTCATACTTATAATGAGTAATAACGCCTTTTTAAAGGTAAAATGAAACGTTTCGCTGTTGTAGTTGCTGGGGGTAAGGGGTTGAGAATGAATAATTTAATCCCTAAGCAGTTTTTGTGTCTTAACGGCACTCCCATACTGATGCGAACCATAAACCGCTTCAAATCCTTTGACCCATCGATAGAGGTTATTGTCGTGTTGCCGGAAGAGCAAATCGGCTACTGGAATGAGCTTTGCGAAAAGCACAATTTCCGCACGCCGCACACGATTGCCAAGGGAGGGACCGCGAGGTTCTTCAGCGTGGGCAACGGGCTGGAGCTCGTCGAAGGTGACTCTGTCGTGGCTATTCATGACGGCGTTCGTCCTTTCGTCAATGACAATGTGCTGAAAAGCGCCTATGAGACAGCGGAGGCAAAAGGCTCTGCCATTCCCGTTGTGCCGTTGGTGGACAGCATCCGATTTGTTGACAGCGACGGCAACTCGCGCACCGAGGACCGCTCGTCGTTCAGGCTCGTGCAGACGCCGCAGGTTTTCAGGACGGACATGATTCAAGCCTCGTTCAAAAAAGCCCTTGAGGCGGACGCAAGCACAATAGACTCCTACACCGACGACGCTTCGGTTTTCGAGTTCGCAGGCAACAGGATTGAGCTCGTCGATGGCGACTACGACAACATTAAAATCACTTCTCCCAAGGATTTGGAAGCCGCTTCTGTAATAGCGACAAGGTTCGGCTTCACAAATGAGTAAGAAAATGGAAAAAGCAACATTTAAATCAAGTATAGGAACATTTGCGGCGGTGGCAGGCTCGGTTGTCGGACTCGGAAACATTTGGAGGTTTCCGTATCTCGCCGGAGAAAATGGCGGTTTCGCTTTCCTCATAGTTTATTTGGTCGTCAGTCTGCTGGTCTCGTTGCCAGTCATGCTTTCCGAGTTTGCCATAGGACGAAGCCAGAGGAGCAACGCCATGCGCTCGTTCAAGCAGATTTCCTCTGGCCCTTGGTTTCTCGTTGGCTTCCTTGGCGTGGCGTCGGCCTATATCATCGACTCGTTCTACATGGTCGTCGGCGGTTGGTCGCTGGAGTTTCTTCGCAAGTCGGTCATGAACGAGTTTGCCGGTCAGACATCCGAGCAAATCGCGGAGGGTTTCAACTCGTATGTTGCTAATGGCGTGGGTCCTGTGGCATGGGCGGAGATCTCGCTCTGCCTTGCGACGATTATCATCATCCTCGGAGTGAGCAAGGGCATAGAGAAGATGAACAAGATAATGATGCCGACGCTTGTTTGCATCCTTGTGATTCTTGTTATAAACTCCATATTCTTCCTGCCGAACTCGCAAGCCGGAATCGATTTCCTTTTCCATCCCGACTTCAGCAAGATAACTTTCAAGACACTGCTCACCGCCATCGGACAGTCGTTCTTCTCGCTGTCGCTTGGTATGGGTGCGATGCTGACTTATGCGTCGTACATCCAAGAGAAAGAGCATCTGCCTAACACAGCGTTCCGTGTTATGATTTTCGACTCAACGATAGCTCTGCTGTCGGGTCTCGCGATATTCCCAGCCGTGTTCTCGTTCGGCATCGACCCTTCGAGCGGTCCGCATTTGCTTTTCCTGACAATGCCGAACATTTTCCAGCAGATAATCGGTGGACGTTTCTTGTCGATAATCTTCTTCCTTTTCGTGTTTATGGCCGCCATTACATCGCAAATTTCGTTGCTTGAGGTCGTGACGGCATACGCATCGGAGGAGTTGAAGATAAAGAGATGGAAAGCGGCTTTGGGTCTGTTCTTCACCATGAGCATCACGGGAAGCATCTGTGCGTTGTCGCAGTCGGATTTGGGTTTGTTCGTCATCAACGGCCATACGATGTTCGACATCTTCGATTATGCTTCGTCGAACTACATGATGCCAATCGGCGGACTGCTGATAGTCATTTTTGCTGGATACGTAATGCCGGAGCGCATTCTGCATAGCCAATTGACAAACAACGGAACGCAAAGGCCTCTGCCGTTTTACTACATGGTGATAAGGTTCTTGATTCGCTTCGTGTCGCCAGTGTTTATATCATTAATGTTCCTTAATCTCATCGGAATAATTTAGCCATGTCTGACAATAAAAACATCGTATTTTCAGCGAAAGACGCTGTTGTAAGAAAAGAGTTGAGCACCATCTTGAGCGGCATAGACATTGAGCTTGCCGAGAATGAGCTTGTGGCGCGTGTGGGGTCGGCAGGCAGTGGAAAGACGACTCTTGGTCAGCTGGTCTCTGGCGACATAAAGGCTTATGCTGGCGACATAGAGGTGAAACCTTCGCTGAAAAGGACTTTCGTGTCGCAGCAAGACAACTTCTTCTCGATGACCGGCATGACGCTCACGTATTATGGCCAGCGTTATGAATATTCCGAAGAAAACGAGGAAATACCTCTTGTCGGCAAGTGGATTGACAAACTCATAGACAACAAAGAAGGCAAAGAGAAAGTGTTTGAGGAAATGAACATCAATCCTTTGTTGGAAAGGAACTTGATGCAGCTCAGCAACGGAGAAAGAAAGAGGACGCAGATAGCCTTGGCGCTTTTGAACAACTCCGACTTGTATGTCTTCGACCAGCCTTTCCTCGGACTTGACACCGCCACACGCGAAATCCTGAGAAAGGCGCTCATAACACTCAAAGAAAACGGCAAAACAGTTTTCCTGATATGCGGTGCAAAGGAAGTTCCCGAGTTTTCGGACAGAGTAGTGGTTATAGAGAACGGAAGCATAAAAGACACGGTGGAAACGGCGCAATACATCAAAGGCATAAAGGCTGCGGCTGAAGACGTTCCGTCGTTGGACGACATAGACCTTCCGCTCCCAATCGACCGTCCAGAATACGAATTCATCGTGAAAATGAACGATGTGCATGTGACGATGCAAGGGGAGATGCTGCTAAGCGGCATAAACTGGGAAGTGCGTGACCACGAGAGATGGCTCCTTGCCGGACATAACGGCTCAGGAAAATCGACGCTTCTCAGCTTGATAACCGCCGATAATCCGCAAGCGTACACGAATGACATCTCGCTGTTCGACAGGAAGAGAGGCAGCGGAGAGAGCATCTGGGACATTAAGAAAAAGATTGGCTTCGTGTCTCCGGAGTTGCATCTGTACTTCCTGAAGCAGACAAAACTGTCGTCTTCATCGAACACAGTTGTGTCCGACATGCCTTGTCTTGATGTGATAGTTTCTGGTTTCAACGACGAAATCGGATTCACAAGCAGCATAACTAATTGGCAGGAAAATATTGTGATGACATGGCTGAAAGAGCTGCATTTGGATTACCTGAAAGACAAGAACTTCACCGAAATATCGCAAGGAGAGCAAAGGATGGTTCTGCTCGTGCGTTCGCTCATCAAGAATCCGCCGCTGCTCATACTGGACGAGCCTTGCCAGGGAATTGACTACGAACAGTCGCAGCGATTCATCAAACTGCTTGACGCGATTTGCACAAAGATAAACAGCACGCTGATATACGTGTCTCACTCTCCAGACGAGATTCCGTCGTGCATGACCCACAAGATAGAACTGGAGAACGGCACGGTGAAGTCGATAGGTAAAATATAGAAACTCCGATCAAATGGACCTGTCTTCCAACATATCGAACATTTACGGTTTCGGACCTAAGCGAGCAGGTGTTTTGGCCACTGAGGCAAACATCCGCTCCGTCGAAGACTTGCTCTATTATTTCCCGTTCCGATACATCGACCGCTCGCGTTTCTACAGCATCCGAGAAGTCACCAGCGATTCGTCGTTCATACAAATTCACGGTAAAATCAAGAACATCAAGAAGGAAGGCGTCGGCAAAAACACCAGGCTTTCGTGCATTCTTTACGATGAAACCGGAGAAATCGAGCTCGTTTGGTTCAAGGGGCTGCAGTATGTCATGACGCAGCTGAGCACTGTGAAGGAATACATCGCTTTCGGCAAACCCACCTTTTTCAACGGACGTTTTAACATCGCCCATCCGGAATTGGAGGAATACACGCCAAAGAACGTAAGGCAAAACCTCGGATGGCAGGCTGTTTACAACACGACGACGAAGATGAAGAAGTCGTACATGACTTCGGTCAACATCCGCAAATTGATCTACACGGTCCTTACGTCCTTGGACAGTCCGATAAAGGAAACCCTGCCGCAATACATCACTGAGCCTCTGGGACTTATGTCGCTAAATCAGGCGATAAGAAACATCCATTTCCCGGAAAACTTGGAGCTGCTGCAAAAGGCGCAGGCACGACTGAAGTTCGAGGAACTTTTCTACATCCAGCTGTCGCTGCTGAAACAATCGAAGTTCAACAGGAACAAGTTCGGTGGACTTTTGTTCAATCACATCGGAGATTATTTCAATGGATTCTATAAAAATCAGCTGCCATTTGAATTGACGAATGCACAGAAGCGAGTTCTAAAAGAAATACGCGCTGACGTGGGAAGCGGAAAGCAGATGAACAGACTGCTGCAGGGCGACGTGGGAAGCGGAAAGACGCTTGTTGCGCTGCTTTCGATGCTCATGGCTGCGGACAACGGATTCCAGGCATGCTTCATGGCGCCGACCGAGATTTTAGCCACTCAGCATTACAACAACATAAAGAAAATGCTCGGTGAATTGGGAGTCAATGTTGCTTTGCTCACCGGTTCAACGAAACAATCCGAAAGGAAAATCATACACGAGGGGCTGCTTGACGGCTCGATAAACTTCCTCATAGGAACGCACGCATTGCTCGAAGACATCGTGAGATTCTCGAACCTCGGCCTTGTGATAATAGACGAGCAGCACAGATTTGGTGTGGCGCAAAGGGCAAAACTATGGAACAAAAACGCCAATCCACCGCATGTTTTAGTCATGACGGCGACGCCAATCCCGAGAACCCTCGCCATGACGCTGTACGGCGACCTCGACGTGTCGGTGATAGACGAGTTGCCGCCGGGAAGAAAGCCGATAAAAACGTATCATTATTTCGAAGACAAGCGTGACGAGCTGCTGCGTTTCATCAAGACGCAAATCGACGCAGGGCATCAGGCGTATGTTGTTTATCCGCTCATCGAGGAGTCGGAGAAAAGCGACATGATAGCCGCTGAGCAGGGCTACGAGTACATCTCGACGCACCTGCCTCAGTTCAAGGTGAGCCTGGTGCATGGCCGATTGAAACCGTCGGAAAAAGACGTTGAAATGAGGAAGTTTGCCACGAACGAAACGCAGATAATGGTGGCGACGACGGTCATCGAAGTGGGTGTTGACGTGCCGAACGCTTCGGTCATGGTGATAGAAAGCGCGAACAGGTTCGGACTCTCGCAGCTGCATCAGCTCAGAGGACGAGTCGGCCGAGGCGCGGAACAGTCGTTCTGCATACTGCTTACGCCGTACAAGATTTCAAACGAGACGAAGAAAAGGATAGAAACGATGGTCGCCACAAACGACGGGTTCGAGATAGCCGAGGCCGATTTGCGTCTCAGAGGACCTGGCGACATAGAAGGAACAGCGCAAAGCGGACTGCCTTTCGACTTGAAAATCGCGAACTTGGCGAAGGACGGCGAGATACTCATGCTGGCTCGAGACACGGCCGAAAAAATCCTGAACAACGACCCGACTTTGAGCAATAAACTCAACGAAATATTGCTAATTCAGCTTCACAAAAAATCAAAAAACATAATAGATTGGAGCAAAATTAGTTAAACAAAGGAGTTTTTCTTGTTTTTTCACAGAATTTTAGGCATCTTTGGAATTGTCTGTGCGTTAATTCCCCACGAGCAGACTTTGACCTAAACGAAACACTATGCAAAAACTGGTTACACTTCTTACCGTGTTGCTCTTCGCGACGACCCAAATTTCCGCCCAGAAAAGCAACTATTACAAGCCTAAAAGATACGCAAACAACGCCTCAAACTACTATAAGCATCAGTCACATTTGCTTGACTCCGTGATAGCTCACTATGTGGACATCGACGAGAACAACTACAGCAAAAGGGACCTCTATGACGACGACAGCGAGTGGACCGACGATGTGCCAGCCGACGACATCTACGGCGGCGTTTGGGGAACAAGCGGAGTTAACGCCTTCAGAACTCCTATCAAAGAGGTTCCAGACTCAGTGGTCATCTCATGCAAAGGTTTCGTTGCACCAGTTATCGGTTACACCACATCTAAGTTCGGCCCACGTTGGCACCGCATGCACTACGGCATAGACATAGGCCTTAAGACAGGCGACCCGGTCGGAGCGGCATTCAGCGGCAAGGTCAGAATAACAAGGTTCGACAGAAACGGCTACGGTTATTACGTCGTGATACGCCATCCGAACGGACTGGAGACTGTGTACGGACACCTTTCGGAGATCAAGGTCTTTGAGGGACAGAGCGTCGTGGCAGGACAGACAATCGGACTCGGCGGAAGCACAGGCCGAAGCACCGGGCCTCACCTCCACTTTGAGACTCGCTTCCTTGGCAATCCGATAAACCCGGAGAAAATCATAGACTTCGAAACAAACACGATAAGAGCGGAGAACTACTTCCTCGTGAAAAGCGCCGCGTTCGATTACAACTCAGAGAGACCTGTGCAGACAGCAAGCACATCGTCGGGCAGCAGCAGAGGCGGAAGAGCGAAGTACTACAAGGTCAGACACGGCGACACACTGTCGAGCATCGCGGCGCGCAACGGCACGACCATCCAGAAGATATGCAAGCTCAACAGAATCACGAGAAGAACTGTGCTCCGCCCAGGTCAGAAGTTGAGATGCTCATAAGCCAACAACACCGATTTTCATTCTCAAAAAACATAGACTAAGCAATTGACATTATGTCCATCAAGATCTCAAACCTCTCGAAGAAATATGGACAGCAACAAGTCCTCAAAAACATCTCGTTTGACATAAACCAAGGAGAAATTGTCGGATTCATCGGACCAAACGGAGCCGGAAAGTCAACGACAATGAAGTGCATAACCGGCTACCTCCCTTACGACAAAGGCTCGGTGAAAGTGTGCGACATTGAGGTGGAGCAACATCCGACCGAGACGAAGATGCTCATCGGTTATTTGCCAGAGCATAACCCTCTGTACATCGACATGTACGTGAAGGAATATCTTGAATTCGCCGGTAGAGCATACGGTCTTTCTAAGGCAAAAATCAAAAGCAGAATCGGCGAATTGATCGAAGAAGTCGGCCTGACGAAAGAATACAGAAAAAAGATAGGTCAGCTGAGCAAGGGTTACCGCCAAAGAGTCGGACTCGCCCAGGCGCTCATCCATGACCCTAAAGTCCTGATTCTGGACGAACCGACAACCGGACTTGACCCTAACCAGCTGGTGGAAGTCAGAAACCTGATTTCCGAGATAGGCAAGAGCAAAGCCGTAATGCTGTCAACACACAACATGCAGGAGGTGAACGCCATCTGCGACCGTGTGATAATCATAAACCAAGGCAACATCGTGGTGGACGAGAGCGAGTCTGAGATAGTCATGACCGACTCGAACAAGAACACGCAGATACA
>JAGCQO010000129.1 GCA_017965125.1 Paludibacteraceae bacterium | reverse complement strand
GGAGAACGGCCCTTATCCTCTTGTGCTGAGAAACCGCATCGCAAGCGAGAACGGGCATTTGAGCAACAGACAGTGCTCGGAGCTATTCGCAAAGATGGACTTCGTGAATTTGAAAAAGGTGTTTTTGTGTCATCTGAGCGCACATAACAATACAGCCGATTCGGCATATTCGTGTGTAAAGGCAGGTTTAGAAATGTTAAAAAAGCGGACAGGGCAGGAAATAGAGCTGAAAGTGCTGCCCCGATTACAGTCCACAGAGGTGTTTTTGCTGCGATGAAATGTAAAAAGCAAAAAAGAATTGTAAAAAAAATTATGATATAGGTGAGATTGTTATATCTTTGCACAGATAATTTTACTCTTAAAAAAACAGAAAATTATTGATATAGATATATGAAAAGAATTTTATTGTTCTTCATGGTGGTTGCTCTCTCAGTAGGTAATCTATCAGCAAGAAAGAGCGGTCTCCATAAGTTCACATCAGATGCTAAGGATTTTTTGAATTTAGGTATCGGTCCAAACTATATGTTTGCAGACCTTGGTGGTGCGGACTTCCAGAACCTCTGGTTCACAGATTGGGATCTTGAATACACAAGACCTTCTGCATTTATCGGCTACGAGCATGCCTTCAATAATTATGTCGGAGCAAGAGCACAGTTGATGTACAACATGTTCGGAGGTAATGACGATAACTCAAGAAACGAGTACAGAATGTTTGAATATACTTCTAACTCTGTTGAGTTGTCGCTTCAGGCATTGTATTATTTCTTCAGAGGAAGCTGGGGCAGAACAACTTACGAAATGTATGTCTATGCCGGAATCGGTTATAACTGGTACTGGACAAAGTGGACATGTAACTTGGACACTAACGGCGACGGAGTGGGTGACACTCCATCTCAGAACAGACGTCCGATACAGGGTGCTTTACACCGTGACAAGGATATTCCAAACCAGGACGCAGTTGAAGGTCCGGACGATGACGGATATTTCAAATATCACAGCGGAGCATGGGAAATACCTTTCGGTATAGGAATCAGATTCCCTGTCACTCCAAGACTCAACTTGGGTGCAGACTTCGGCTGGAGATATTCGTTTGGCGACTACTCAGACTTCATGGACGGTGTAAGCACATGGTGGTCAAACATGAACGATACTTATGCAACACTGACTTTCACTCTGAGCTACAGACTGCAAGGAAATCAAGACTGTTATGCGAAGTACGGACGTGGACAGTTCAGACATTTCAACCACGGCAGAAGATAAGACTGATAAAAACATAGAGATAATTAAAAGTGTGTTATTTACGGATAACACACTTTTTTTGTGCCTAATCATAAGCGTAAGGCCGTGAAATTCTATATCTTTGTAAGAATAGTAATGAAAAGAGATAAGATATGAGCTGCATATTGCTTATAGAGACTTCGGCAAAAATCTGTTCGGTGGCGTTGGCCGTAGATGGCAAGGTGGTGTTCAGCAAGAGGAATGACGAAGGAATGGCTCATGCAAGACTGTTGCCAGGTTTTGTTGATGAAGCATTGAAATCACGTGATGGGTCAAAGATAGACGCGGTGGCTGTGAGTTCAGGCCCAGGCAGTTACACAGGTTTAAGGATAGGAGTGGCGACGGCCAAGGGATTGGCGTTCGGTTGTGATGCTTCGTTGATTGCCGTGCCGACGTTGGAGCTGCTTGCATGCACTGTGAAGAAAAGCGTGACGGTGGAGGACGATGCGTTGATTTGTCCGATGATAGACGCAAGAAGAATGGAGGTTTACTCCCAGCTTTTTGACTCAGATATAAACGTGAAGAGAGATACAGAGGCGGAGATAATCACTGAGGAAAGTTACAAGGAACTTCTGCAAAGCGGCAAGAAGATCTATTTCGCAGGCGACGGCGCGGCTAAATGCTCAGACGTGATAAAGAGCGAGAATGCTGTGTTTGTGGATGGAATAGAACCAGACGCGGCGAATATGGCAAGTCTGGCGGAAGAAAGGCTGCGCAAAGGCGAGTTCGTGGACGTGGCGTATTTTGAGCCGTTTTACCTGAAGGATTTCGTGGCTACACAGTCAAAACATAAAGTGCTATAAACAAAGAGAGCTTCTTTAAACAAAATTCGACAAATGGAATATCAGCAAAGAGACGACTTGGTGCTTCCTGAATACGGAAGAAATATACAGAAAATGGTGGATTACGCTCTGACGATACAAGACAGAGACGAAAGAACGCAATGCGCCAAGGCTATCATAAACACGATGGGAAACCTCTTCCCTGTGTTGAAGCAGGAGGAATACAGACATAAACTCTGGGATCATCTTGCCATAATGTCCAGGTTTCAGTTGGACATAGACTGGCCTTACGAGATAGTGAAGCCGGAAAACCTTGTGAGCAGGCCGGAGAAAATGCCGTATAACGACAAGCCGCTGCGCCACAGACACTATGGACGAATAGTGATGAACATGGTCGATAAGGCTGTGCAGATGGAGGACGGCGAGGAGAAGACCGCGTTCATTAACATGCTTGCCAATCACATGAAAAAATGCTTTGTGATATGGAACAAGGACAAGGACGATGTGAGCACAGACACTATAGTTTCGGACATCAACGAGCTTTCTGGCGGAAAGCTGAATCTCACGTCGGCAGACGTCGAGGTCAGAGACATGAGGGAGATAATGCAAACCTCGCGTCCGAACAACAAGAAGAATAATTACCAGGACAACAAGAGAAAGAAGGGACACCGTAGATAAGTTTAACTTTTAAAACCGAAAAGAAATGTCTGCATTTGAAATAGAAGGAGGTCACAGACTGCACGGAGAAATACAAGCGCAAGGAGCAAAGAACGAGGCTTTGCAGATACTTTGCGCGACGTTGTTGACCGACGAGAAGGTGGTTGTGAAAAACCTGCCTAATATCCTTGACGTCAACAACTTGATAAGTCTCATGGAGGATTTGGGTGTGAAGGTTGAAAAGCTTGGCGATGGATGTTTCTCTTTTGAGGCGAGCGGCGTGGATATGGATTATCTGAATACAGATGATTTCTTCAAGAAAAGCGCTTCGTTGCGCGGCTCTGTGATGCTCGTTGGCCCTATGGTGGCGAGGTTTGGCAAGGCGATAATCCCAAAGCCGGGTGGCGACAAGATAGGTCGTCGCAGACTGGATACGCACTTCGAGGGAATACACAAACTCGGCGCGTCGTTTGAGTATAACGCCGACATGCAGCGATATGACATTCAGGCTAAGAAGCTGAGAGGATGCTATATGTTGCTCGACGAGGCTTCTGTGACGGGTACAGCCAATATTGTAATGGCGGCTGTGCTGGCAGAGGGCAGAACGACGATATACAATGCGGCGTGTGAGCCATATTTGCAGCAGCTGTGCACAATGCTCAACAACATGGGAGCGAGAATCTCGGGCATCGGCTCGAATCTGCTCAACATAGACGGAGTGGAGAAACTGCACGGATGCGAGCACACAATCCTGCCGGACATGATCGAGGTCGGCTCGTTCATAGGACTGGCAGCAATGACAGGCTCGGAAATCACGATAAAGAACACTGGATATGACCATCTCGGCATAATCCCGCAGATATTCAAAAGACTCGGCATAAAGCTAGAGCGACAAGGCGATGACATCTACATTCCGCCGCAAGACAGCTACACGATAGAGAGTTTCATCGACGGTTCGATAATGACAATCGCCGATGCGCCATGGCCGGGTCTGACTCCGGACTTGCTGTCGGTCATTCTCGTTGTGGCGGCTAAGGCCAAGGGCAGCGTGCTGATACACCAGAAGATGTTCGAGAGCCGCCTGTTCTTCGTGGATAAGCTGATAGATATGGGCGCGCAGATAATCCTTTGCGACCCGCACAGAGCCACAGTCATCGGACTCGGCGAGAACTTCAAACTGAGACCAGCGAGAATGTCGTCGCCTGACATCAGAGCCGGCATCGCGCTTTTGATTGCAGCCCTCTGTGCCGACGGCACAAGCGTGATAGAGAACATCAACCAGATAGACCGCGGATATGAGGACATTGACGGCCGACTGAGGTCGCTTGGTGCAAGGATAAAGAGAATATAATCCCAATATTTTGGTGTAATGTAGAGGCGCCATAATTATGGCGCCTCTAATTTTTCAATCAATATTTGTGGTGATGTTTACATCTGTCTGAATTTTACCGAATTGCTTGCCATTGTCAAATGTTTTTCATATCATTGTAGTGAACCTTTCAATCTTAGAAGCCATGATGTCGTTCTTCATTCATATTATCGCATGGATGCTGTGCATTGGC
>JAGCQO010000128.1 GCA_017965125.1 Paludibacteraceae bacterium | reverse complement strand
TTCATCCGGTGTTCGGGTTCTCGCTTGTGGTCAATGACATCGACCCGTCCTACACGTTGGGCGACATGGCGCGCGAGCGTCAGGAGATAGTCAACCGGCTGAAGGAGTCCGGCGTTTTCGACCTCAATCGTGAACTGCCGTTCCCTGAGTTCCCGCAGCGTGTGGCGGTCATCTCGTCGGCCACGGCTGCCGGCTACGGCGATTTCATGAATCAGCTTCAGTCTTCAGGCTATGCCATATACACCCACTTGTTCCAGGCCACGATGCAGGGCGACAGGACGGCGCAGTCGGTCATCGCTGCGTTAGACAGGGTGAACGAGCATTTCGACAAGTTCGATGTCGTGGTCATAATCAGGGGTGGCGGCGCCACTTCGGACATGGCCGGCTTCGAGTCGTATGAGTTGGCGGAGTGCGTCTGCAACTTCCCTCTGCCGGTGGTCACGGGCATCGGCCATCAGCGCGACACGTGTGTGCTGGACCTCGTGGCCAATCAGCCGGTGAAGACGCCGACTGCGGTGGCTGAGCTGTTGATTTCGGCTTTCGACGCCAAGATGGACGAGATAGCGAGGCTTTGTGGCGAGCTGAGGCTTTGGACCACGAAGAAGCTTTCGCCGGCGGCCATAGCTCCGCTTGCGGCGGAACTGAAGCGTGTGGCTTTGGCTAAGACGGCTCAGCAGAGAACCGAGCTGCGTTCGCTTGTGGAAAAGATGCGGAGCATCTCGGCCAAGAATATAAGCGACAAAAAACATGCTGTTGACCTTACGGAGCAGCTTCTGAAGTTCACGTCGCCGCTGGAGATTATGAAGCGCGGTTTCGCCATGGTCACCAAGGACGGCAAACGTGTCCGCTCCGCCCACGACCTCAAGCCGGGCGACACGATGAACGTGCGCTTCGTCGATGGCGGTGTCGAGGCAGAGGCGAAGTAAGGGGCTTACATCTTCTGCCTGTGCAGACCTATTTCTATCACTTCCAGATTGCGGATGTCGGCGCCGTCGATTTCGAATCGGACAATCGTCCTGACGTTGTGAAAACCGTATTTGCCTTCTGCGCCGGGGTTTATGTGCAGCGTCCCGAGCTGCTTGTCGTACATCACCTTCAGTATGTGCGAATGCCCCGAAATGAAAAGTTTAGGCGGATGGAGGAAAATCCCCGGCTTCACTTCCTTGGCGTATCTGCCAGGGTATCCGCCGATGTGCGTCATCCACACATCCACGCCCTCACACATCCAGCGTTCGTGCTGCTTGAACATCACACGGAGCTTGTCGCCGTCGATGTTTCCGTAAACGGCCTTCAGTGGTTTGAAAGCGGCTAATCGGTCGGCCACTTCGACCGTTCCTATGTCGCCGGCATGCCAGATCTCGTCGCATTCCTTGAAATATTCGAAGATTTTCTCGTCGAGAAATCCGTGTGTGTCAGAAAGTAAGCCGATTTTTTTCATAATGCAAATGTAATCAAAAACAGATGTCTTTACATTAATATAATAGGGAAGTGGGTTATAATTTGAAATCTCAAAGGTGATTTTGCTTATAAAAAGGAACTTTTAAGCTATTTTTACTTGAAAATTATTTTGTTTTTGATTTTGACGCACTATATTTGAAGAAATTTCGCTTGACGAATAATAAAAACTAACCAAAAATAAAAAATGTCGCAATTAACAGGTCACGTAGTACAAGTCATAGGACCGGTGGTCGATGTGGCTTTCGCGAAAGGCAGTAAAGACCTTCCTGCTATTCACGACGCTCTTGAAGTTGTAAAGGGCGAGGGTAAGAAGAACTTAATAATAGAGTGCCAGCAGCATATCGGCGAGGATACAATCCGTGCCATAGCGATGGACTCGACAGACGGATTGGTAAGAGGCATGACGGTGAACGCACTCGGCAGCCCTATAACAATGCCTTCTGGCGATCAGATCAAGGGACGTTCGCTGAACGTTATCGGCGACCCTATCGACGGTATGCCGGAATTGTCTCGTGAGAACGCATTCCCAATCCACAGAGAGCCGCCTAAGTTCGAGGAACTCGCGACTTCTCAGGAAATCCTCTATACAGGTATCAAGGTGATCGACCTTCTCGAGACTTACGTAAAGGGTGGTAAGATCGGTTTGTTCGGCGGTGCTGGTGTGGGCAAGACGGTGCTTATCCAGGAACTTATAAACAATGTGGCCAAGAGCTATAATGGTTATTCAGTGTTCGCCGGAGTAGGTGAGCGTACTCGTGAGGGTAACGACTTGCTGCGCGAGATGATCGAATCCGGCGTTATCCGCTATGGCGACGCATTCAAAGAAAGCATGGAGAAAGGCGAATGGGACCTTTCCAAGATAGATAAGGAAGAACTTAAGAAATCACAGGTAACACTGGTGTTCGGACAGATGACCGAGCCACCAGGAGCACGTACTTCAGTCGCTCGTTCTGGACTTACGGTTGCGGAGTCGGTCCGTGATTCCGCTCAGGAGGGAGGCAGCAAGGATATTTTGTTCTTCATCGACAACATCTTCCGT
>JAGCQO010000127.1 GCA_017965125.1 Paludibacteraceae bacterium | reverse complement strand
CTCGGGCTGAAATCGACGATGATCCTCCAAGTGCACGACGAATTGAACTTCAACGTGCCTAAGAGCGAGCTCGACGTCATGAAGACCATCGTGAAGGAGGAGATGGAAGGCGCGTTCGAGATGTCGGTGCCTCTGTGTGTTGACATCGGCGTGGGCGACAATTGGCTTGAGGCGCATTAATCAACGGTAACACGAAAAACGCAAGGCTGTCATTTTTTGCAATGGCAGCCTTTTTTGCAACCCAGTTGCATCGCCTATCGCCATACCTTTGTGCCATAAAACTAAAAACAAAGCATCATGAATGAAATTATCCACTTGATTAATGAGATGTCGCCATATCTCCTTCTGGGCTTTCTGCTCGCAGGACTTATGCACTCTTTCATTCCGGGCGGCTATTACACAAGGTTCCTTGGCAAGAAGTCGTTCCGCAGTGTCGTTAACGCGGCTCTGTTCGGCATTCCGCTGCCGTTGTGTTCATGCGGAGTCATCCCGACAGCCATGTCGTTGCGCAAGGATGGCGCGTCGAAGGGCGCTGTGGCTTCGTTCCTCGTGGCCACTCCGCAGACTGGTGTCGATAGCATCATCGCCACTTTCAGCCTTATGGGGCTGCCGTTTGCCATCGTTCGTCCTATAGCTGCGCTCCTGACTGCCGTCTTTGGTGGCTCGATGGTCAACCTGACCGACAACAGCGAGGAAAATTCCGCCACCGAAGGTAAAAAACACAACGAGGAAAAGCGCGAGCACGAAGGCTTCTGGCACAAGCTGCGCGAGGCTGTCGAATACGCCTACGTCGAGATGATGGAGGACATCGGCAAGTGGCTTGTCATCGGACTTGTGGTTGCCGGACTGATAACTGTGTTCGTTCCAGCCGACTTGTTCGCTGTGTTCAAGGGCAACACGCTCGCGTCGATGCTCCTGGTGCTGTGCATCGCCCTGCCTATGTATTTATGCGCGACAGGCAGCATTCCGATTGCCGTGGCGCTCATGATGAAGGGGCTCACTCCTGGAGCGGCTTTGGTGTTGCTCATGGCTGGTCCGGCGTGCAACTTCGCTTCGATGCTGGTTGTGAAGAAAGTGCTCGGCACACGCACCCTCGTCACTTACTTGGTTTCGATTATCGTCGGCTCCATCGCCTTCGGTTATTTGGTTGACTATCTGCAGTTCAGCGGCACTGTCAATTTCCTTGAGCAACTGACAACTCAGCAGGCTTGCTGCGAGGAGGGCGACAGCTGGTTCTCATGGGCATGCACAATCCTTATGACTCTCCTGCTCATCAACGCCATAGTGCTGCCTAAGCTCGGACTCCGCAAGGCGAGCCAGTGCCACTGCCACGACGAGCACCACGACTCATGCTCATGCGGATGCGGCGACGGCTGTTGCGACGGCGATGAGCACTCCGAGACTCGTACATACATCGTCGAGGGCATGGACTGCAACCATTGCCGTGCCAGCGCCGAGAAGGCTTTGCAGCAGGTGGAAGGTGTCTCGAGCGCCACTGTCGATTTGGCTTCGAAAAAGGCTTACGTCACTGGCACAGCGTCCGAGGAACAGCTCCGTGAGGCCATCGAGGCCATAGGATTCAAACTGAAGAAGGCCTAATCCCACAACCTATACAAAAACGAAGGCTCGCAAATCAATGCGAGCCTTTCTTTTTACTCCTTCGGCAGTTCTTTTGACGGCCTTATGTTCCTGAAGTTCATCCAGAATTCGCCTTCTTTGTATTTCTTCAGGCTCATCTTCGGAACGTACAGCGGGATGTCTAAGTTGTAGGTCAGGTCGGCGTCAAGAATCGGCGGTTTCACAGCCCGGCACCTTATGTACTTCAGCCCGGTGCAGTCGCCCAGAATCTCGTCGCCTATCTCCTTCACGCTGCTCGGCAGCTCTATGGCGTTCAGTCCGGTACAGCTTTTAAACGCCCATTTGTCTATGTCGGTCACGCTTTTCGGGATGTTTATCTTGGTTATCTTTTTGCAATCCTCGAAGGCGCAGTAGCCTATCGTGCTGACGTATTTCGGTATCGTGAATTCGCCGGCTTTCGTCTGCGGCACTCTTATCAGCTCGGTGCGGTCCTTGTTGTAGAGTATGCCGTTCTCGTCGGCGTCATACTCGGTGTTCTCGGGGTCCACTTTTATGGCTGTTAGGCTCGTGCATCCGGTGAATACGTCGTTTATTTCCTCCACCTTGGCCGAGAAGCTTATGACGGTTAGTTTCGAGCAGCCCTCGAAGGCTCTGTCCTCGATGCTCGTCACGGTGCTTGGTGTGCTGAAGGTTCCTTCTTTGCCTTGCGGCACGGTCAGAAGCACAGTCTTGTGGCGGTCGTAGAGCGAGCCGTTGTCCGACGCGTACTTCGTGTTGCCTTCCTCCACCTTTATCGTCTTCAGGTTTTGGCAGCATCCGATGAACGCCATTTCGTCTATGTGGCTGACGGTCTTCGGTATCGTTATTTCAGTGCCGTTGTATCGTTCCAGCGCGTCGCCGCCGATGCTTTTCACCACGTACGCCTTGCCGTCGATTTTCACCTTCTGCGGTATGCTGAGCTTTTTCTTCTTCTCGCTTACGTAGGTCACGCTGGCGTACTTGTTGCCCTTGCCGGCTGCGGTCTCTATCTGGTAATAAACGCCGTCTATCTCGGTCGGCATATCCTCTTTGCTGTATGTCTCGGTGAAGCATCTCCATTGCGGCGAGCTCTTATATCGGCCGTAGCTTGACTTAGGCACGTAGAGTGCGGCGGAGCAGTCGGAGAATCCTGTGGCGAAAGGCGGTTTCGCTGCGTCGCATATTATGTATCTCAGGCTGGTGCATTCGTCGAAGTCGTCTTTTATCATTGTGATGCAGCTCGGCAGATGCACCATCACGAGGTCGGCGCAGTCCTTGAACGCGCCTTGGTCTATGCCTTTCACTGGGTACTTGTTGCCGTCTATGGTGATGGTCGCCGGGATTATGACCTCGCCGCTGTATTTCTCCTTTCCGCCTACGACGTACGCCTCGTTTGCGTCTATTTCGTAGTAGATGCCGTCGCATTCTGTTGCGGCGAAGGCACTGAGGGAGATTGTTGCGGCTATTATTGTCAGCAGTTTCTTCATGCTCTCTTTTTTCTTCTCTTTTGCGCAAATTTAGTTACATAATTCGTTTTGTGCAGTCATGTCATTAATTATCATACTAAAAAAGGTCCAAGCTGCAAGCTCAGACCTTCTCTTTTTATAATGTGACACACCGCTTATTATTCAGCAACTTCATGCTTTCAGAATAATTTAAAGACATTGTGAAAAATATTTTTAGACCATTTGTTTTTATGGATACACAAAAGTTGCAACATCAGTTTCAGGATTATAGTCGTAGAAGTTTTCCTTTGTGTATTTGTATATTTTCAAGACATTACTCCCTCCTGGCAAAGCATCATACTTCTGTCCTTCTTTTGCTTCTATTGG
>JAGCQO010000126.1 GCA_017965125.1 Paludibacteraceae bacterium | reverse complement strand
GTGAGCCAATACATCGGGCAACATCGAGTTCGACTTCAACGGATACGGCGACCAGAACTCGCTCTTCAGAATCAGACAGCCCTTCTACAGACTCGACTGGACACCCCACGCACTGATACTCGGCCAGACATGGCACCCACTCGTAGGATGCGCCACACCAGACGAATTCAGCTACGCGGCCGGCGCGCCTTACAACACACTGAACCGTAGCCCACAGATACAATACAACTACAAGCCTGTAGAAGGACTGAGCCTGAAAGCGGCTGTGCTGTGGCAGTTGCAGTACACATCGGTAGGCCCGAGCGGAATAGACAACTACGCAAGCTTAGCCAAGAACTCAAGCGGCGTAAACTTCTCGAAATACAGCATCATACCTGAAATGTATGCCGGATTAGGCTACAACAAAGACGGATGGGAAGCCGGCGCAGGAGTTGACGTGACATATATCCGCCCAAGAACAAAGGGCAAGTTCGACCACGACAACGACGCAAGCACCGACGACATAACAAGAAAGGTTGATGACCACGTATGGAGCTTCTCGCCTATCATCTACGCAGGATGGACAAGCGGCAAATGGAGCATAAAGGCGAAGAGCATCCTCGCACAGAACCTCAGCCACACCAACACCATAAGCGGTTACGCTGTGACTGGCACAAACAGCGACGGCTCGTTCGACTACACTCCGCTGACACACACGACATCATACATCAACGTGTTCTACGGCAAGAAGTACAAAGTCGGAATCTACGCAGGATACTCAAAGAACCTCGGACTGCTGAGCGGAGAACTTGCGACCGTAACCGACACAAAGGGAACAAGCGGCACTCTCGTTTACTACAAAGGCAAAAACGGAAGCAACGACATAGACCAGAACTGGAGAATATGCCCATCGTTCACGTACAACCTGAAACACTTCAACATCGGCGTGCAATATGAACTGAGCGGCATCGACTACGGCACCATGAAGAAAAACGGAACCGTAAGCGACACACACTCCATCTACAACCACAGAGTGCTGGGAATGGTGAAATACAATTTCTAAGAAACGCGATTTACGCACAAAGAGGTTGTGGCACAATGATTGCAAAGAAGAAAAATTATATAAAACGAGAGAACAAACACAGTTTGACATATAAATCATAAAGCAGGAATAACACAAAATCATTGTGCGTATGAGCAAAAGCAGACTTATAATAATAGCAGTGGCGATAATGGCTAACGCAGCCAATGCGCAGACCATAAACCTGAAAAAGGTTTTCGGCAAGTCCGAGACCACAGCCACAGCGACTGCCCCAGCTGCCGACGAGTTCGAAGTGGGCGGCATAAAATACAAAGCGAACGGAACGGAGGCCATTGTCGTCGCTAAGAAGTATTCTGGCGAGATATACATCCCGAAGACCGTAAAGAAAGACGACAAGACACTGAACGTGACCAAGATAGGCGACAAAGCCTTCGCCGGATGCAAGAAGCTCAGAAGCATAAACATGAGCGACGCTGCGATAAAGGAGATAGGCAACGGCGCTTTCTCCGGCTGCATGTTCCTCGAGTGCGTGTCGCTGCCTAACACTCTCGTGAAGATAGGCGACGACGCTTTCCACATGACAAACCTCGGAACCATCGAGCTGCCAGCTTCACTGAAAAGCTTAGGCAAGAGAGCGTTCTTCTTCAGCGCGCTCAAAAGCATAAGCCTGCCTAACGGACTGACAACCATCGAGGCGAGAACCTTCAGCGGATGCGCCGACCTCAAGGAAGTGACCGTGCCTGCAAGCGTGACAAGCATCGCAACTGACGCCTTCGAGAACAGCCCGAACCTCAAGAAAATAAACGTTGCGGCCAAGAACAAAGTCTATACCTCGTCGACCGACGGTAAAATACACAAGAAGTAAATGGTACTTAATTACATCTGGATTGCGTTTTTCATCGTAGCCTTCGTTGTGGCTATAATACAAGCGGTGTTCATGGGCGACACCGAGGTGTTTAAACGCATAATCGACAGCACATTCGACATGTCGAAAATGGCGGTCATGGACATAGCCCTTCCGCTGGCAGGAGTCATGACGCTGTGGTTAGGAATAATGAACATAGGCGAGAAAGCCGGCGCCATAAACTTCATGGCGAAAATCGTCGGACCGTTCTTTGCAAAGCTTTTCCCAAGCATACCTAAGAACCACGAGGTTCACGGACAACTGCTCATGAACTTCTCGGCCAACATGTTAGGCCTTGACAACGCGGCGACACCGATGGGACTGAAAGCCATGCAGTCGCTCCAGGACCTCAACACGAAAAAAGACACCGCCTCCGACGCGCAGATAATGTTCCTTGCGCTCAACACCTCCGGACTGACCATCATCCCAGTGTCTGTCCTGGCTATGAGAGCGACAGTCACCGGCCCTATGGGCGAACATGCGGCAAGTCCGACAGACGTGTTCATACCGATACTCATCGCGACAGCCATATCGACCCTGACGGCGATTCTTTTCGTCGGCATAAAGCAAAGGCTGAACCTGCTGAACAAGACTGTCGTGGGATGGATCGGCGGCATCATCGCAGCCCTCGCGCTCCTCGTGTGGGGAATGTCGAGCCTCGACAAAGCAGAAATGGAGCTTGTATCCAACATCGCTTCCAACCTCATCCTCTTAGCCATCATCGTCACATTCATCACTGGCGCGGCCATAAAGAAAGTGAACGTTTACGACGCGTTCATCGACGGAGCGAAAGACGGCTTCAGCATCTCCATCAAGATAATTCCGTTTATGATAGGAATCCTCGTGGGCATAGGCGTCTTCAGAGCGTCGGGAGCTATGGACTTGCTGACCGACGGCATCAAAGCGCTCGTGGGATGGTTAGGCTACGACAGTAAATTCATCGACGCCCTGCCTACAGCATTCATGAAGCCGCTCTCAGGCAGCGGCGCCAAGGCAATGATGGTGGAGACGATGCACACCTTCGGACCAGACTCGTTCGCCGGCAGGCTGAGCTGCATATTCCAAGGCGCGGCAGACACGACATTCTACATCATCGCGCTGTACTTCGGACTTGTGGGCATAAAGAAAACAAGATACGCCGTAGTGGCAGGACTGACGGCTGACCTCGCCGGAGTCATAGCAGCCATTTTCATTGCATATCTGCTGTCCCAGTAACAGAACAAAAGGAAAAGAAACAGACAAGGCTTGTGAACGAATCGCAAGCCTTGTTTTATTTTACTGGAATTTGCGTATAAACCACGCGATGGTGAACGTAGGACAGAAGTCCGTGAACGGAAGAATCTCCTCGGCAAAGTTGAATATCGCGCCCCACTTCGCCAATTTGTCGTTGCCATAGAAACGGGCGAACAGGAAAGCCGACAGCGGCGCCCATACGACATCGCCGAACTCCCCTACTCCCGGAATGGTGAACGTGACCAATCCCAAAACGTCCAAAATGATAGCCACCCACAACGAAGGCGTCTTGACTTGTTCTGTTGGTAAATTCTGATTTGACATAGAATAAAGTTTGTTTATGCCGTCAAATATACAAAATCAACTTACATATCTGTGGAATGTCGCCCAAAACCGCGCAAGTTATATAATCAATGACATAAGATTCTCAAAATAAATATTCCGACATAAAAAATCGAATCGGGGTTCATTTATTCTTAATATTTCATACATTTGCCCATTAGTTATAACTAAAAATAATAAAAAATGAGAAAACTTATCATTGCAGTATCTGCAGTATTGGCAAGTAGCGTAATGTTCAGCTCTTGTATCGGTTCTTATGGTTTGTTCAACAAGGTTCTCGAGTGGAACGGCGGCCTTAGCAACAAGTTTGTCAACGAGATCGTTTACATCTGTTTCTGGATTCTGCCTGTTTACGAGATTTCTGCCTTTGTAGATTTCTGGGTTATCAACACAATCGAATTCTGGTCTGGCAGCAACCCAATGGGTGTTAACACTGTGAAGACTGTGAAGGACGCAAACGGAACATTCCGCATCGCTTCTCACCAGAACGGTTACACTATCACTAAGGAAGGCCAGGAAGGTCAGCTTGACTTGGTTTACAACGCAGAGGACAACTCATGGTCAGCAGTTAAGGACGGCGAGTCTGTTAAGTTCCTGACATTCGTTGACGACAACCACGTTAAGATGTACGGCACTGACGCTGTTGTTGAGCTCTCACAGGCTGGAACATTGGCTTACAAGGCTATCGTTTCTAACAACACTGTAGCATTTGCTGAGTAATTCATTTTCTCGCACAATTAAAAAAAGACGCTGGAGATTTTTCTTCAGCGTCCTTTTTTTTTACACAAAAAACTGACCTCCAATTGTTAAAACAAGAAATACAAACTGCAAAATGCATGTATAACAAGGCTCTTCTTTTTATTACTTTTGCACTGATTTTAAAGAAACAATTTTCACAATGGAGAATAAAGAAATCCCAGTGCTTCTGCTGACCGGATACCTTGGCAGCGGAAAGACAACGCTTCTCAACAGAATACTGTCAAACAAGAAAGGAATCAAGTTCGCTGTCATTGTCAACGACATAGGCGAGGTGAACATAGACGCCGAACTGATACAGAAAGGAGGCATCGTAGGACAGAAGGACGACAGCCTCGTGGCGCTGCAGAACGGATGCATCTGCTGCACACTGAAGATGGACCTCGTGGAACAGCTGCACGAGATAACTTCGATGAAGAAGTTCGACTACATCGTCATAGAAGCCAGCGGAATATGCGAGCCTGGACCTATAGCGCAGACCATCTGCTCGATGCCTAACCTTGATGCGAAGTACTCGGAGAACGGCGAGATAAGACTCGACTGCATCGCCTCGGTTGTGGACGCAGTGAGACTGCAAAGCGAGTTCCGTTGCGGCGACGACCTGCAGAAGAAGAACCTCAACGACGAGGACATCGAAAACCTTGTGATACAACAAATTGAGTTCTGCAACATAATACTGCTGAACAAAGCAAACGACGTGAAGCCAGAGGAACTCAAGAGAATAAAAGAAATACTCAGAGCTATACAGCCAAAGGCCGAAATAATCGAATGCAACTACGGCGACGTTGACCTCGACAAGTTGGTGAACACACGCTTGTTTGACTTCGAGAAGGTCGCCACTTCTGCCACATGGATAAACGAGATAGAAAAGCACGTCGATGAGCATGACGACGACGATGATGATGATGACCATGACCACCATCACCACCATGAACATGAACACGACCACGAACATGAACATGAGGACCACAGCCACTGCGACCATGAGCACGGAGTTTGCCACTGCGGCCACCACCACGACCACGACCATCCGCACGGCGACGAATACGGCATAAGCACATTCGTTTACTTCCGCCGACAGGCCTTCGACCTC
>JAGCQO010000125.1 GCA_017965125.1 Paludibacteraceae bacterium | reverse complement strand
TGTACGGTAGAAACCTTCGAAGGATTCTGTCCGTATTTCTCGATGACCGTCTGTCGTGTCAGGTTCGAAACGCAGATTATATGGTCTGCCTCATCCATTCCCCTTTTCTCGATGTCGTAAACCTGAGGGTTCACATTACCTCTGGATCTGTCGAAATCTGTTGCGTGAACATGGATTACCAGCGGCTTGCCGGAGATGTGCTTCGCGAAGATTCCTGCAGGGTAAGTCAGCCAATCGTGCGAGTGGATAATGTCGAATCCACCAGCATGAGCCACAACCGACGCCACAGCCTCGTAGTTCGAAATCTCCTCCATGAGGTTCTTTGGATACACACCCGAGAAATTCACACATCCAAGGTCATCAGTACCGATTCTTCTGAAGTCGTAGCGGATGTTGTTTCTCAGATGGAAATACTCGTCTGGGTGCATCGTCTTTCCTATGCGCGAATTGACATGGTCCCATGAGTTTTCTTTCCATACGACAGGGACATTGTTGGCTCCTATTATATGCAAGAACGACTGGTCCTCGTCGCCGTGAGGATGAGGTATCACGAAAGTGATGTTCATGTCGCCTTGTTTTGACATTCCTTTGGTCAAGCCGTAGGAAGCCGTTCCAAGTCCTCCGAGTATGTGAGGCGGGAACTCCCACCCGAACAGTAATGCGTTCATATTTTAAATACTAATCTTCGTTGTCAAACTGTTTCAAGATGCCGAGTGTTCTTGTGGTCTCTGCCACCGACATCGCAAACGACATCGCGCCTCTTGGCGTATAAGGAGGGTTTCCGTCGTAGAATTCGTTCAGAGTGCCTATACATCCCTGACCCATCTCGCCCTCGAAGCCGATAGTCATTCTCTGCATGAAGAACACGCCCGAATGCTTGTGGATTTTCAGGTAAGCCTCGGAGAACGCTCCGATAAGCCATGGCCACACTGTGCCGCTCTGGTAGGTGAAGCTGCGGTCCACCTCGTTTCCTGCGCATATCGGTTTGTACTGGCCGCTCTTTGGCGAAAGGGTGCGCAGTCCGCGTGGAGTGAGAAGCTCTCTTGTCACAATATCGACAACCGACTTCTGCTTCACTCTGTCCAATGGAGAGTAAGGGAGAGACACCGCGAAAATCATGTTCGGGCGAACCTCCTGGTTCTTCTCTGTGCCGATGACGTAGTCGTAAAGGTACGTTCCGTTCCAGAACATCTGCACAAACGACTGCTTCGCAAATTCCGCCTGATAGTTTATAATGTCGGCGTCGTAGCTGTCGTTGCGCTCATTGGAAATGTCGGCGTCGAACTTCAGTGCGTTGTACCACAACGCGTTTATCTCGACCAGATATCCTGTACGAGGAAGAACCGGTCTTCCGTAGCAAGTGGCGTTCATCCAAGACACTGGTCTGTCGTGTCCGTTGGTGAACAGCAGTCCGTTGTCGTTGAGCGAAAGGTTTGGATGCAAGCCCTCTCTTATGAAGTTGATTATGCGTATGATCCAGTCGCCGTATCGTCTGTTAGCCTCAGCGATTGAGGTCTTCAAGGCATATTGCTGCAGCGACCAAATGAGCCACAGCAAGGCGTCAGGACTCTCGATTTCCTCCATCTGCGACTTGTTCGGCTTGCCGTCGATGAAGTCGCCGACCGCCTTGAGCGCGGTGTCCATGACGTCGCGATAAAGCTCCAGGTTATCTACCGCGAGCGACAATCCAGGCAGCGAGATGAACTCGTCTCTCGCTCTGCACTTGAACCATGGATAGCCAGCCATGATGTAGTGGCCGTTGTCGCGATAGTTATAGAACTGAGAACCGGCATTTTTCAAGGTGTTAAAGAAGTCAAGTCTTGATGTTCTTCCGGAAATCTCGTCGTTATACTGTTTGTTGAGTTTCTCTGTTTCCGCGTCGGACGTTCCTGCCGAGAAAATCACGCTCTCGCCCGGGTTGAATGTCAATTCGAAATATCCCGGAGTGTAAAGGTCCTCCTTGAAGTCGTAGCCTCTGTCCTGCTCTCTGAAATACTCGATATTCTTGTACCAGTCCTGTTTATCGACGAACGTGTTCTCCTTCGAGAATTGCATGCTCAGGTGAGGCAACTTGTCGTAAAGCTGTATTCTGATGCCGTTGTCGATGACGTCGTAATTCTTGTTCACCATATTGTTCTCGTGGGTCAGTTCATTGACCGAACGGAACGCAAGAAGAGGACGGAAACGCATCGTCACCGGAGCCTGAGACTCCAGCATCGAATACTTGATGAGGATTCTGTTCTCGTTGGATATGAAAACACGCTCCTTCGAGAACACCACTCCGCCCACTCTGTAAGTAGTGCAAGCCACGGTCTCCATTGTGAACTCTCGGATGTACTTGTGTCCCTTCGGAGAGTAATGGTTGCCCTGAAACTTGTGTATTCCCATGTTGAACTCCGCACCATGCTGAATCACTGTCTCGTCCAACGAAGACAGCAGGACATAATTGTCGAAATTATGTTCAGGAACAGGCACCACCAGCAAACCGTCATATTTGCTCGTGTTGCAGTCTATCGGCGTAGTCACAGAATACGCGCCTAATTTATTGGTACGAAGCATGTCCTTAGTCAAGGACTTTTCGAGATTAATAAGTTGCGACTTGTCAAACTTAAGATAACTCATACTGTGATTTTCAGTAATATTATGATACTTGCAACAAATCTAAAAAATATTTCAGTTAAAAAAAAGTCTGCAGCGCATTAAAACGCATTATAATATGGCAAAAATGTCGCACCTTTGCAACGCCGTAAGCACACTATGAAGACATAGTTGCCAATGGCTTAATCTGTTCCGTCCTTTTCACACAAAACGGGACTACAAAAACAACATTAATTATGGCTTACAACAAAAAGACCTTCAACGGCAGCGAAAGGCGCTCTGCCAACGGAAGACGCCCGTCTGAAAACGGCAGAAGCGGCAGACCGAACCGTTCTTACTCAAGTCGCCGCAACAACGACGATTTCGACAGCGACTTCGACGACGCGCCAAGACGCAGCTCGCGAGACGGAAACAAATACTCAAGCAACAAGTTCGGACGCAACGACGCCAAACGACCTTCATACGGCCGCGGCAACAACGCCAGAGCGGAGAAGCGCACATTCCACGACGACAACTACAACCCGGACGCAAAGTACTCGCTCAAGAAGCAGCTCGCCCACAAAGCGAAGAACAGAAGCAACGACGACCCTGTGCGCCTGAACAAGTTCATAGCCAACGCAGGACTATGCTCACGCCGCGAGGCCGACACATACATCGAAGCCGGCGTCGTAACAGTGAACGGCGAGGTCGTGACAGAGCTCGGCTACAAGGTCATCCCGTCTAAGGACAAGGTGATGTTCCACAACGAGCCAATCAAGGCGGAGAAGATGGTTTACGTGCTGCTGAACAAGCCAAAGGACTGCGTGACCACAACCGACGACCCACACGCTCGCATCACCGTCATGGACATAGTGAAGAACGCATGCAAGGAGCGCATCTACCCTGTCGGAAGGCTCGACAGAAACACAACCGGCGTGCTGCTGCTCACCAACGACGGCGACCTCGCTGCAAGGCTCATGCACCCGAAATATAACAAGAAGAAGATTTACCAGGTGACACTCGACAATCCGATAAGAGAGGAGGAACTGCAGAAACTGCGCGACGGTGTCGAACTGGACGACGGCCGAGCATACGCCGACGAGGTTGACTACATCGAGGGCGGCACAAGAAAGGAAGTCGGCATAGAGATACACAGCGGAAGAAACAGAATCGTGCGACGCATGTTCGAGCACCTCGGCTACAAGGTGATGAAACTCGACCGCGTTTACTTCGCCGGACTGACCAAGAAGAACCTGCCTCGAGGCACTTGGCGCTTCCTGACTCAGGAAGAAATAACATTCCTGAAAATGGGACGATTCTAAAGACGGACACAAAACAAAAAAGGAGCTCAAAAAGCTCCTTTTTTTATTCTCATATACTGGGATTTCAACCCTTACTCTTCGCCCTCTTCCTCGCCTTCCTCAGTGCCTTCGGTCAGCTCCTCCTCGTCGAAAATCTGCTCTCCGCTGCAAGTGTTCACCTCGCATCCGTAAGGATACAAGAATGTTCCGGCCTCGATGGCCACTCGCTTTTTCACAGCCTTAGCCTGCATCACGGTGATGTTCTTGCCGTCGGTCTTCTTGCTGTAGAGGATTACGCCTTTCACCTCGGGATACAGATAGAAGTTCACTTCCTTGCCGCCGATGTAGTCGGTAGCCTAGACCTCCTCGGTGTACTTCAGTCCAGCCTCGACGTCCTCTATCGTGATGTCGTAGCCGTGGCACGGATAGCCCAGAATCTTCTTGTACTTGCCTTTGCCCTGGATGTCGAATTTCAGGCTCGCCTGTCCTGCCACGATGTCTGCGCTGTCGCACACAGTCGCCGACTTGATTTCCGGAGTCACAGCAAGGTTTATAAGCGTGTTCTTGGTCTTGTTGCCGATTATGGACGCAGTCAGGAATTCGGTCTGCGTCGTTCTGCATGTGTTATTGCCGCTCACGAGCATAACAGCCGTCTTAGGCATCTCGCCCGGCTCTGCGTCAGCGAAACCTTGGTATGTGAACTCATAATCGACTTCAGCCATCCATATCTTGTGAGCTCGCTTTTCCGCATTAGCAACGACGCACAGCATCGCCGCGCCCAATAACAAAAGTGTTCTTAATCCTGTTTTCACCATCATTTACCTATCTTTATCAAAGCACCAGTTGTTGAGTCAAAAATCAGCTTCGCGCTCTTGTAGGCCGAAGGCAATGCCTGAATGCTTCCCATTTGGGCTATCTGCATGTCGGCGTCGAATATCAGCTGGTTGTTGTATGTCAGTTGCACTCTCGCCGAGCCAGGCATATTGTAGAAGAACTCGCCCTTGTTGGTCTGAGCCGATGGCGTCTCGTTCTTCTTGGCTGTTATAGTCAGATAGACTGGGTCGCCGGTCAAGTCGTCCTTGTCCACGACGCCGCCCAGCTTCGAGACTCTGAACACGAGCTCATCCTTGACGCTCTTCTTGGCTGGCACATAAAGAAGAATCTTCTTCACCTCGGTGGTTCTCTTCTTGCCTTCAAACAAGGCCATGAGCGCCTTTTCCTGAGCGTCCATCTGGTCGAACATCATCTTCATGGACTCGCCGTCGGCTGGCATGTGCTCCATGTCGCCTGTGGCAAGGCTCGCTCTGCTGTCTCTTATTCTGTAGATCTGCTTCGCCGCGCTCTCCGCCATTCTTCCGATGGAGTTCGCCTCGAGCTGCTCCTCGTAATAGGCGCTTGGGTCGAAGTTATTGTCGTCCAGACGGATGACGATAGGCTCGGCAAGCTCGTCCTTGTCTTCTTGCTTTACAGACTCGTTGTCCACATTCAGACCGCAGATTATGCCCTTGTCGTTGAGCACGATGCTCTTGGCAGTCTTCAGCTTGAAAGTCTTGTCCTTGTCCGGCACTCCGACTGGCTTAACTCTCACCTGATTCAAGGTCCATTCCACCTTGTCTTCAGTCGCAGCGTCTTTCAGCGCCAAAAGCCTTTCGCTGTACTTGTAATATGGACCGACCTTGATTTCCGTCCTCGTCAGCGTAATCTCGATAGACAGAACGGTCTTAGGCAATGAATACACCAGCTGTGGTGCGCTGTACTTAGTCGCAGAGAAAGCGGACATCGTCAACGACAAAGCCGCCAATGTGGACACAATAAATTTCTTCATTAACAAGTCTCTAAATACACAATAATCTTAATACGTCGAACAGGTGCTTGTCCACAGGCTTTTCGTCCTTAATCGCGTCTGTGAATGGGACATGCACTATCTTGTTGTTCATAATACCAATCATGATGCTTCTCTGCTCATCAAGCAAAGCATCGACAGCAGCCACACCGCATCGGCTGGCGAGGATTCTGTCGTTGGCGGTTGGGCTTCCACCTCTTTGTATGTGGCCGAGGATAGTCACGTGAGGGTGATAGCCCTTCTCCTTCAGTCTTTGAGCCACACCCATGGCGCCACCTGTAGCGTCGCTTTCGGAAACAAGCACGATACTACTGTTTTTCATCTTGTGGAAACCGTTCTGAATAAGTCTCTCCAACTGGTCTTCCTCTGTGGCGATCTCAGGAATCAGAGCCGCCTCGGCACCAACAGCGATAGCACCGTTGAGCGCCAAGAAACCGGCGTCACGTCCCATCACCTCCACAAGGAACAAACGCTCGTGGCTGGCTGCCGTGTCACGTATCTTGTCCACAGCCGAAACGATGGTATTCAGCGCTGTGTCGTATCCGATTGTCGTGTCGGTTCCGTAAAGGTCGTTGTCGATGGTTCCAGGCACTCCGACTATCGGATAGTTATACTCCTGAGCCAGGAGACGCGCTCCTGTGAATGTACCGTCACCGCCGATCACCACCAGACCGTCGATCTGATGTCTCATCAACGTGTCGTAAGCCTGCTTACGGCCTTCTGGAGTCCTGAACTCAAGACATCTGGCAGTCTTGAGAATTGTTCCGCCATGATTTATGATGTTGCTGACGCTCTCTGTCTGGAAAGTGACAATCTCGTCAGTTATCAGTCCTTTATATCCACGCAAGATTCCTTTCACTTGCAAGTTGTTGAACATCGCAGTTCTTGTCACAGCTCTGATCGCTGCGTTCATACCAGGCGCATCGCCTCCTGAGGTCAACACACCAATGCATCTCATTTTATACATGTCTTAGATATTTAGTTATTCGTTACAAACTTCTTTATTCCGTCCGCGACTTTTTCCATGAGCCACTTAGGCGTTGACGTAGCGCCACACACGCCTATCGATTTGACATCATCAGCGAACCACGCCGCGTCCAACTCCTCGACCGAAGATATGAAATACGACCTCGGATTCGCCCTGTGACACTCGGCAAAAAGGCTCTTACCGTTCGAGCTTTTCTTGCCGCTCACAAATATTATTAAGTCATGAACTTTCGCAAAATTAAAAATATTTGGAATACGATTCGCCACCTGTCTGCAAATTGTGTCATTGAATTTCAGCAAATAACCTCCATTTTGCTTTAGGCGCTCGCGTAAGCTTTCCGCCACTTCGTTGTACTCGTCCAACGGCTTCGTCGTCTGCGAGAACAGCGAGATGTTCTTGTCCAGCCCGACCTTCGATACCTCCGACGGACTCTCGATGACGATCGCCTTGTTGTCCGTCTGTCCGACAAGTCCGTTCACCTCGGCATGGCCCTTCTTTCCGAAGATTACGATTCTGGCGTTGTCTTTCTCTGCGTCGTACTCCGTCTTTATCCTGTTCTGCAGTTTCAGCACAACGGGACATGTGGCGTCGATGAGCGTGATGTTGTTCCTGCGCGCCATTTCGTAGGTCGCAGGCGGTTCGCCGTGGGCTCTGAGCAGTACCTTGGCGTCATGCAGCTTGGCAAACTGCTCATGGTCGATGGTCACAAGCCCGGCGTCCTCAAGCCGCTTCACCTCACTGCCGTTGTGCACTATGTCGCCAAGGCAATAAAGCACACCGCCCTTGTCAAGTTCCTCCTCGGCTTTCTTTATCGCAGTCACGACGCCGAAGCAGAAACCAGAATGCTCGTCAATCTCTATTTTCACGTTTGAGTCCACCGTCAAAAATTTACTTGCCTGCAGCTTCGTCGAACTTTCTTTTCAGCCACTCGAACTGCTCCTCCAGCGTCATGTCGCTATTGTCGAGCACAACCGCATCGGCAGCCTGTGTCAGCGGACTCTCCTTTCTTGTCGTGTCACGGAAATCCCTCTCCTCGATGTCCTTCTTCACCTTTTCCAACGACTCCGGAGCATCGCCTTTAGCCACCAGCTCATCGTATCTTCTCTTCGCCCTCACGTCGGACGACGCCGTGACGAAAATCTTCAGTTCGGCGTTAGGGAAAACGACCGTGCCTATGTCTCGTCCGTCCATAACCACGCACTTGCCATCGCCCATTTTCTGCTGCTGACGGACAAGCGCCGCTCTCACTTCCTTTATCTCGCTGACCTTGCTCGCTGCTATCGCGGCGTCCAGCGTCCTTATCTGGCTCTCGACGTTCTCGCCGTTCAGGTAAGTCTCGTTCTTGCCTTCCTCGTTCGGCTTGAAGAAAATCTCAATCTCGTCCAACGCCCCTATAATCGCAGCCTTGTCCAACTCGCCATTGCTTATGAAGCCCTTTCTCGTCGCATAAAGTCCAATCGCTCTATACATCGCGCCTGTGTCTATGTACGCGTAACCAGCGTACTTCGCCAACGCCTTGGCCATCGTGCTCTTTCCGCATGACGAATAACCGTCAACCGCAACTACTATCTTTCTCATTTCTTTATTATTTTATCAAAGTCAAGTCCTACGTTAAACTGCCAGTTCCAAATGCCAGACTGGTACTGCGACATAGCCATAGCCAAACTGAATTTCTTCAAATACAGGCCTGCGCCGAAAGAAAAGCCCGAGATGGTCTTTGTGCCGTCCAGCTTGAGCTCCTGCGCCCTTCTGTGGTTATACGAAGCCGAGACTCTGAGCTTGCCCTTGAACGGAACGAAGTCCACGCCCCAAATCGTATGTCGGAACAGCATGTCGGCAGTGGAAATCTTGCTGCTTTGCTTCACACCGAGTATGTTGGTCGACGACACCTTGTTCACATAATCAAGGTTCCAGTCTGTTATGTGGTTATACGTGAAATGCAGAATCACCGGCGCATGCTTGAATCCCTTGTTTATGGAGAACACCATATTGAAAGGCAGCGCCTGCACATCGTCGTCGTAAGTGACCACCTGGCGGCCTATGTGCTGGAAGGCAAGACCCGTCGCCAAGCTGTATTTTTCGCAGACGTATGCCGCAGCCACATCAACAGCCAATGCGAACGAGCCGTAATTCTCATAAACCGAGAAAATAGGCTTGAACGACACGCCGGCCGACAGCCCCTTGTAGAGCATGCGGCTGTAGGAGAAAACCATCTCAACGTCGGTCGCAGTGAATGTGCCAGTCGAAGCGCCGTAGTCGTCATATCCCGAGAACTCGCCGTAATTCAGGAACCTGACACCGCCAGAGAACGTGTGCGAGTTCCATGTCTGCGAATAAGCCGCGCCGCCGAAGTTGGCGATGTTCAAATATCGGCTGTAGGACAAAGACAGCTGCTTGCTCTCGTTTTCAGAGATGAGGGCAGGATTGGAGAACACGTTGTTCACACCGTCGTGACTGAGCGCCACGTTCTGTCCGCCCTGCGCAGCCGAATAAGCAGAAGCCGGCATCTCAAGAAACGTATATGCCGAAAGACCGGTTTCCGCGAATAATGCGACCGTGGAAATCGTGGCAAATATTAATACGATTAATCGTTTCATTGCTTGAGACGTTGCTTTTAGCAAGCTGTTGGAGTTTTACTCCGGACTAATTTGAGAAGCATAAAACAGACTCAAAGAAACCGGCAAACAACTTCCGCTGCCGTAAAATAAAACCAAAACAGCTCCTTACTTATTACAAAAAGAATCCAAATATAACGCATTGCAATATGATATGCCAACCTTGCACCAAAGAAGTTATTAAAATGTCTAAATAAACTATTTTTACCTCCGCGAGACTTCCAATTCTCAAAAAAAATGCTACATTTGCCATTCAAAAGCCTGATGAAAATCGGCGAAACAAGGAAATAATCAAATATCTATACAAAAAACATGGAAGCAAAAAAAGCAGCATCCGCAAACCTGGAGAACCAAAAAGGTTTTTTCACACTCTTAGGTTTTGTAGTAGTGTTGGGTTTTGTTTACATCTTCTTTGAGTGGTCCGACAAGGAGGTTGAAGTCTATACAGACGACATGTCTCAGATTGTCTTCGAGGAAGAAGAAATGGTTGTACAAACCCAGCAGCAATTAACACCACCTCCACCAGCTCCAGAGGTGCCTGTTGAAGTTCCACCAGAAATCAAAGTGACCGACAAGGAGGTTGCGTCAAGCACTGACGCGTTCAACTCCGAGTCTAAGCCAACTGACGTCATAGCACCACCACCTCCACCACCAGCACCTGTTGCTAAGCCAGTGGAGAAGGACGACGATGTAATCTTCGTGGCTGTAGAGAAAGCGCCAGAGTTCCCAGGCGGAACAGACGCGCTGTACAAGTTCTTGAACAAGAACCTGAACTACCCTGCAGCAGCTAAGGAGTCTGGAATCCAAGGTCGTGTAATATGCCAGTTCGTCGTAAACAAAGACGGCTCTATCGTTGACGTTGTTGTCGTAAGAGGCGTTGACCCAGATTTGGACAAGGAGGCAGTTGCAGTGATCAAGAAGATGCCTAACTGGATTCCAGGTGAGCAAAGCCGTAAGAAAGTACGTTGTAAGTTCACATTGCCAGTGGTATTCAAGCTGAGCTAACAGATTTCAACAAGATACAAGAGAGCCGCTCCATTTCGAGCGGCTTTTTTATTGCCCAAAGGACACTTAGATTTTAATAAAAAGGCTTTTTGTCATATCTTTGTGTAATTGTATCATAAGCACATAATTAACCAGAACATGGCTAACATAAAAAACATAAGAAACTTCTGCATCATAGCGCACATAGACCACGGAAAGAGCACTTTGGCCGACCGACTTTTGGAGAGGACAAACGCTGTGGAGAAGAAAGACATGCAAGCGCAGGTGCTTGACGACATGGACCTCGAGAGAGAAAGAGGCATAACCATAAAGAGCCACGCCATACAGATGTCATACAAGCACAACGACGGCGAGACTTACATACTCAACCTCATCGACACTCCGGGACACGTGGACTTCTCGTACGAGGTGTCAAGAAGCATCGCCGCATGCGAGGGAGCGCTGCTTGTGGTTGACGCCACACAGGGCATACAGGCACAGACGATTTCAAACCTATACATGGCCATCGAGAACGACCTCGAGATAATCCCCGTGATGAACAAGATGGACGTGGACAGCGCTATGCCTGACGAAGTCGAGGACCAGATAATCGAACTGCTCGGATGCAAAAGAGAAGACATAATCAGAGCCAGCGGAAAAACCGGAATGGGCGTTGACGAGATACTGAGCGCCATAGTCGAAAGAGTGGAGCCACCTGTTGGCGACGACAAAGCGCCACTGCAATGCCTGATTTTCGACTCCGTGTTCGACTCATACCGCGGCATCATCGCATACTTCAAGGTCATAAACGGAACGATACACAGCGGCGACAGAGTGAAGTTCGTAGCCACGGGCAAGGAGTACGACGCCGACGAGATAGGCGTGCTGGAGCTGACCAGAAGACCGACAAAGGAACTGAAGGCCGGCGACGTGGGATACATCGTCTCTGGAATCAAGACGTCGAGAGAGGTAAAGGTCGGCGACACGATCACACACATAGACAAGCCGTGCGAGGAAGCTGTCGCTGGTTTCCAGGAAGTGAAGCCTATGCTTTACGCCGGTGTCTATCCTATCGAGACATCCGAATTTGAGAACCTCCGCGCATCCATCGAGAAGCTGCAGCTCAACGACGCGTCGCTGACATTCGAGCCAGAAAGCTCTGTGGCGCTGGGATTCGGTTTCCGTTGCGGATTCCTCGGACTGCTGCACATGGAGATTGTACAGGAGCGACTGTCGCGCGAATTCAACATGGAAGTCATAACAACCGTCCCAAACGTACAATACAAGGTTTACACGAAGAAAGGCGCTATGGTAGAGGTGCACAACCCTGCCGGACTGCCGGAAGTGACGACCATCGACCATATCGACGAGCCGTACATCAGAGCCTCGATAATAACCAAGACCGCATTCATAGGAAACATAATGACGCTCTGTCTCGGAAAGAGAGGCGAGCTGATAACACAGAACTACATATCAGGCGACCGCATAGAACTCATGTACGACCTGCCGCTCGGCGAGATTGTATTCGACTTCTACGACAAGCTGAAGAGCATATCGAAAGGCTACGCGTCGTTCGACTACCACATAACCGACTACAGGCAGTCTCACCTCGTCAAGCTGGACATACTGCTGAACGGCGAGAAGGTTGACGCGCTGTCGGCTCTGATACACTTCGACAATGCCGCATCGCTCGGACGCAAGATGTGCAGCAAGCTGAAGGAACTGATACCAAGACAGCAGTTCGACATCGCTGTGCAAGCAGCCATAGGAGCGAAAATCATCGCGCGAGAGACCATCAAAGCTGTGCGCAAGGATGTGACTGCGAAGTGCTACGGAGGCGACATATCGCGTAAGCGTAAGCTGCGAAAAAAACAGAAAGAAGGAAAGAAGAGAATGAAACAGATAGGAAGCGTGGAAGTGCCGCAGAAAGCATTCCTCGCTGTTCTCAAACTCGATGATGAATAAACAAAAATCGGCGGTGATGCTCACCGCCGATTTTTGTTTTAAACGCTTCCCA
>JAGCQO010000124.1 GCA_017965125.1 Paludibacteraceae bacterium | reverse complement strand
ATGGACCGAGAAATGGAGTTCAAGGTCTATGGCAGAAGCGGGGGGAAACTGTGCTTCGCGTTCCCGCCGCAGAACGGAAGATTTTATGACGACGAGGACTTCGGCATGATAGAAGCCCTGGCGCCTTGGATCGAGAGCGGACGCCTGCAGGTGATTACTCCGGACAGCATCGACGCCGAGACTTGGAGCGACGAGAACGGCGACCCGCGCTACCGCATTGAACTGCAGGAACGTTGGTTCCGCTATATCACCGACGAGCTTTTCGCGCGTGCGGTCGGCATCAACGGCAACTTCGGCCAGCGTGCTATGATTACTGGATGCAGCATGGGCGGCGTCCATTCAGGAAACTTCTTCTTCCGCCGTCCGGATTTGTTCGACACGATGGTTTCGCTGAGCGGACTTTTCAATGCGCAGTTCTTCTTCCATGACTACATGGACGACTTGGTTTATAACAACTCGCCTGTGCATTTCCTGCCTAACCTCGACCCGAACCATTTCTACATGGACCTTTACAGAAACAGCACGATAATCTGCTGCGTTGGTCAGGGCGCATGGGAGGACGACCTCTTGCACGGCACACGAGAGCTCGACGCTGTGCTTAGAAACAAGGGCATACCTGCATGGATTGACTACTGGGGCACTGACGTGAGCCACGATTGGGAGTGGTGGAGAAAGCAGATTGTTTATTACATGAACATTATCATGCCTTGGTAGCGTGATGGTTCTTTTGATAAAAAAACGGGCGGTTGTTCTTGACCGTCCGTTTTTGTTTTGTGTGAAAATGTCGTGTGTTTATTTGCCGTCGTCCACCCATTCGCGGATGCGGTAGCGGGCGCCGATGGATTGGCACAGCTGTCGGCATTTCTCCTCGTCCTCTTTTGAGATTGTGGTCTCGACTGTTGTCATGACCACGTTCAAGCCTTCGCCGACGCACCGTTTTGCGAATGCGATCATGGCGTCGAAGGACTGCACGCCGAATCGGCTTCTGACGAGCTCCTGGTATCGTTCTGCGTCAGGCACGTTCAGCGAGATGGACACGGTGTCGATGAGTCCGACGAGCAGCGGCGCCACGTCCTTTGAGTTTATCAGGTCGGCGTGTCCGTTGGTGTTCAGTCGGGTCGGGATGTCGGTGTTCGTCTTTATCCATCGTGCCACGTCGAGCATCACGTCGAGCGCGCATGTCGGTTCGCCGAATCCGCAGAACACCACTTCTTTGTACGGGTAAGCCTTCAGTTTGTCGTTTATGACGGCGATTGCCTCGTCGGCTGTCGGCTCGCGTTCGAGCCATAGGCTGTCGCTCTCGCCCACTTTGTCGTCGCCTTGTCGCAGGCAGAATGTGCATGCGCATGAGCATTTGTTCGTAAGGTTGATGTACAGTCCGTCGCCAACCTTATACGCTATCTCCATCTTTTTCATTTGAATGAAAGTTTGTCTATCACGTCCTCAAAAGCCAGTCCGTCGGTCACGGGGATGTCCAGTCGCTCGGATGCGAGGATGCACTCCATGACGAATTCCGACGCTGTGGCAACGCTCTTCACGAAAGGCACTTTCTTGACAGCTCCGGCGGCTATGACGGCCGAGAAGATGTCTCCTGTGCCAGACCTGTGCGAGTTGACTTTGCGTGTGCGCACAGCTTGTCCGCCTACTCCGTGCTCGTAGCAGTAGCTCATTATCATGTCGCCGTCCTCCACTCCGGTGATTACCACCTTGCGGGGCCCCATTGCCGAGAGTGTCTCTGCCAAGTGGAGCAGCATGCGCTCGGAGAATTTGTCGCTGTACTCGGTGCCGGCAAGGAAGCAGGCTTCGGTCAGGTTCGGCGTGATGATGTCGGCGTAAGGCAGCAGTTTCCTCATGCGCGACGCCAGTTCGTCGGTGTATGTGCAGTAGAGTTTTCCGTAGTCGCCCATGACGGGGTCAACAACGACGGTCGTGTTCTGTGTCGAGAAGTTCTCGAAGAAACGCAGCACGATGTCTATCTGCTCCACTGAACTCAGGAAGCCTGTCAGTATGCCGTCGAACGACAGCGAGAGTTTCTTCCATTCCTCCATGTACGCTTCCATGTGCTCGGTGAAGTCGTAGTGGAAGAATGACTTGAATCCAGTGTGGTTTGAGAATATCGCTGTGGGCAGCGGACAGCACTGCACGCCCAGTCTTGATATGATTGGCAGGGCGACTGCCACCGAGCATCGTCCGAAGCCCGAGATGTCGTTTATGTTGGCTATCTTGAGTTGCCTGTTGTGGTTGGGTTCTGTCATCCGTTCGTTTTTGTTTTCCGGACGGCAAAGTTATGCAACAATACCTCTCGTTCTAAACGCTCCGCTACTTTTTGTGCTGTTATTTAAGTGTATTTTGTATGTGGGTGTTGGTGTTTTTTCAACGTCTTATGTCGTGGATGTCTAATATGTATTCGTTCTCTTTCCTTGTCCATTTGGTCCGTGTGTAGTCGGAGGCATTGATGGTGTCTGAGCCCAGTACGATATAGTTTATTCGTTGCCATAACGGTACTATGTCCCAGTATTCCGGAGTGTCGAATGCAGTAGGGAAGTCTTTGCTTACGAGTCCGACGTCGTATGTCCATGTAGCGCATTCGTATGGCTGGATGGTCACGACTGTGTCGGCTTCTGCTAGCTTGATGCTTTCGTAGTCTTCTCCATGATCGTAGGTCGGGAGCACATCCTCCATGCTTCTGTACTGTTCGATGTATGAGATTGTGATTTCTTTGTCCGTGTGGTTGTTTATTGTGAATTCGAATGCTCCCCAGTAATCGCAGGAAGTCAGCATGTTTGTAGCGGTGACAAATAACATGATGGTCTTGAGGGTCTTCGTCAGAGTGCTCATTTTCTTTGCTTTTGGTTGAAAATCGTTGTAAATGTATTAAGAATATTTGGTTCTGTTGTGCTTGATTGTAGTTTATATTGCTTGTGTAAATGTTTTGTGTTTGGTATTTTTGTTTCCTGTTTTATTTCGTGAAATATTATAAATATGAAATTCTTGTTATCTGTAGCGCTTCTCGCATTGTCGTTTAGTTGTCTTGCGCAAAACGAAACCGAGAAATATGTGTTCTGGCAGCCGAATGTGAAGCTGACTTTTGATATGCTTCGTGGGACACCTACGGATTCGGTAGTTGGGAAGTTGCTGGATAAGAAAGTGTTTCATCGTGTGGTTGGTGGGCTATGGGGTGTTCTTGATATTCCAGAGAAAAAGATGTTGCGTGGCATGAAGCCCGATAAGTATTATTTCTGTGCGGCTATGGATAAGACGGCTTCGTTCTTGATTGTCCGGGATAGTACAGAGTTGAAGTACGCTCAGTTGCTATGGGATGTTTGTGAACTTGCTACTCGCGTGTCGAGAAAACATATGTCAATCACATTGAAAAAGATGAATATGGGGATGAACACAAATAGCGTGGCGGCTCGTATGTATAAGACTTGCCATAATGACGGGAAGGAGTTTGGCTTGGGCTTGACAGGAGGGATTTTTGATGAGGTAATACTCCCTCGTAATGAGGATGCTTATCGTTTTTACAGAAATAAAGTTGACTCCCTTCTTCTTGAGACAAAGAAATATGCGACGACGGCTGAGGAAATAAGACGCTTTATAAGAAACACTCCTGACAAAGGTTACGTAACTCCAAATAAGATTATGGGCGAT
>JAGCQO010000123.1 GCA_017965125.1 Paludibacteraceae bacterium | reverse complement strand
GCCATTTCGTGGATTTCCGACGGCAATATCGAAGTGTATATGGGCAACCACCAACACGACCCCAATGCAGCAGCACTGTGGCAGTTCTTCCAGTCGGTCATCACATGGATAGAAACGTCCTTCCGTCCGACCAAGGAGCGTAAGAAGATAATGACAGTCGTGAATTGGGGCGAGCTGTACAAGATGTACAAGGATAAGGTCTTTGACGCACAGGCAATAGATGCCGAGGTGGCGAAACTCGTACTCGATGACGATGTGACGAAGAAAACTGGCATCTATCCTTACATACTGACTCGCAAAGAGAAATATTTGTCTATCCGTGCGTTCACCGATGCGCAAAAACTGGCGGCCTACGAGCGTCAACTGGGCATCTGTGCCGACTGCGGTGAGCATTTCGAACTTGCTCAGATGGAAGCCGACCACATTACGCCTTGGCACGACGGCGGGCGCACTGTTGCCGAGAATTGCCAGATGCTATGCCGCGAGTGCAACCGTCGCAAGAGCGGAAGGTAATAGGCGTCGTTCTCCAGAAAAGGAAGCCCCTGATCGGGGCAAAAAAACAATCACCGCCGCATGTTTTCTTGCGGCGGTGATTGTTATGTCAAACTCTGAAGGTTTTACTTGTTCTCTGCGATGAGCGCGTCGATAAGCTCTCTGATTTCCTCTTTCGTTTTTCCTCCGATTCTGTATGCCACCGGAGTTTTCTTCATGTTCGGCTTGATGACGACGATGGCTGGGATGTTCTCGAATCTGAAGACTTTTGGGTAGTCTGGCTGAGAGTTCGCCTCGTTGTCTATGTCGATGCTGTACATCTGGATTGTGTCGCCGTATTCCGCGTTCAGTTCCTCGAGTATCGGAGTCGTTTTCTTGCATGGCTTGCACCATTTAGCGCCGAAGTCGAGCAGGATTATCTTGCTGCCGGTGTAGGTGAATTTCTTGTTCTTGTTCGGGTTCCAGATGGTCTGGCGGAATGTCGGCTTGCCTATTTCCTCGAGTTTTTTTCTTGCTGGTGCGTTCTCGTCGGTGTTGTCCTGCGCGAAGCAGATTGTTGTCAGTCCGATTAAAAACGCGAGTGTCAGTGTGATTCTTCTTTTCATGATTGTCTATGTTTTTTTGATTGTTATTTCTCTTTTTTATCTAAGTTTTCGTCTGCCTCATATTGTGCTAAAGAGTGCAGGAAGACCTCTATCTTTCTCTCTGCCACGTCTCTTTGGTGCTTGTATTCCATGAGCGTTTTCAGTTTCTTCGACAGGTCTGCGGCTTTGACTATGGCGTTCTTGTCCTGCTGGCTCATCATGTAGCTTGTCATCGCTTTTCCGTTGGCGTCGAGCAGCGTCACTTTTATGTTTGCGCTTGCGTTCTCGGCCACAAGGTCGGCTATTTTGTCGGCGTTCTGTCTTATCACGAGCGTCTGATGGCTTGTCTCGCCGGCCGTGTATATGTGGTTGAACGCATTGCCTTTAGCTATTTCCTCGCTGTCCTCTTGTCTGTCGCCGCTGCTGACCGAGATTCTTGTGTGTCCCGTTCTGCCGACGCATTGGCTGTGTATCTGCAAATCGCCTTTTTCTGTGATGTAAGGCTTGAGCATTGTTCTGTTGGCGATTCTCAGCGTCTCCTGGCCTTTCACGGTGAAGTTGCCTTCGCTTTGGTACTTCTCGTTCTTCTCGAAGTTGAAATCGCTTTGGCTGTTGTTGAAAATCTCCTGGCTTATTCTCAGCATGCTGTCGGCGGTTTGCAGGTTGCTTCTCTGCTCGGCTATTTTTATGTTCAGCTCTATGATTTTCGCCTTCTTGCGTGCGTTCACTTGCTTCGGGTATTTGGCGTTCAGCGTGTCGATGTAGGCAAGTGCGAGGGCATGGTCGCCGGCTTTGTAGGCCGAATCGGCGCTTTCGTATTTCTCCATGGCGAGTTCGTCGTCGCTTTTGCCGCAGGCTGCGATGCCTATTATCATAGCAAGCAGTAGTATCTTTTTCATAATGTCGTTTTTGTGCGAAATATCTTGCAAGATAGCAAAAAAAAGCCTCTTTCTCATCTAATTGCCGGGCTTCCTTCGTCGTGTTTCAATTAATGTGCCAAATTGACGTCCTTGTGTGCTTCTCGGTCTTCCTTTACCGCCAAAAAGTCTTATCTTTGCATTTCGTTTTATCCACCATAATCGGTTATGAATCTGAAGGAGCATCTTGATAATTCTGTATTTCCAATAATAACAAATGTCGCTGACGAAGAGGGCATTGAGTGTTACGTTATTGGTGGATATGTGCGTGACATTCTTCTCAAGCGCCACTCTAAGGACATCGACGTTGTCGTCGTCGGCTCCGGAGTCGATTTCGCGACCAAGGTGGCTCACAAGCTTGGCAAGGGCACTCACCTTGCTGTTTACAGAAACTTCGGCACAGCGCAGGTTCACAAGAAAAATATCGAGGTGGAGTTTGTTGGGGCGCGCAGGGAGTCGTATTCACGCGACTCGCGCAAGCCTATAGTCGAGGACGGAACTCTCCGCGACGACCAGAACCGACGCGACTTCACCATAAACGCATTGGCGCTGTCGCTCAACTCCGCGACCTTCGGCGAGATGCTCGACCCCTTCAATGGGCTTGAGGACTTGGAGAACAAGATTATCCGCACGCCTCTTGACCCCGACGTCACTTTTTCCGACGACCCTCTGCGCATGATGCGTGCCATAAGGTTCGCCACGCAGCTTGGCTTTTATATCGAGGAAAAGACTTTCGACGCCATAGCGCGCAACGCTTCACGCATCGAGATAATATCAAAGGAGAGGATAATCGACGAGCTTAACAAGATTGTCCTTTCGCCTAAACCGTCCACGGGATTCCTGCTCCTTGAGGAGGCCGGGCTACTGCAACTCATCTTCCCCGAACTGCATGCGCTCAAGGGCGTTGAGACACGCGAAGGGGTGGGGCACAAGGACAATTTCCGCCATACGCTCATGGTGCTCGACAACGTGGCCGAGAAGTCGGACGACCTTTGGCTGCGCTGGGCTGCCATCTTCCATGACTTGGGCAAGCCGGCGTCGAAGCGCTTCGACAAGAAGCTCGGCTGGACTTTCCATAACCACAATTACATAGGTGCCAAGATGGTGCCTAACATCTTCCGCCGCATGAAGATGCCTATGGGCGAGCCGATGAGGTTCGTCAAGAACTTGGTCATGCTCCACATGCGTCCTATCGTGCTGTCGGAGGACGAGATTACCGATTCTGCCATACGCCGACTGCTCTTCGAGGCTGGCAACGACCTTGAGGCTCTTATGCAGCTTTGCGAGGCCGACATCACGTCCAAGAATCCGGAACGCGTGAAGCGCTATTCCCGTAACTTCGCCATTGTCCGCAAGAAGCTTAAGGACATTGAGGAGAAGGACCGCATCCGCAATTTCCAGCCGCCAGTCACCGGCAAGGTCATTATGGAGACCTTCAGTCTCTCTCCGTGTGCTGAGGTTGGCGTAATAAAAGAAGCCATCAAAGAAGCGATCCTTGATGGCCTTATTCCTAATGAGTATGACGCGGCTTATGAATTCATGTTGAAGAAAGCCGCTGAAATCGGACTTTCTAAGCCGTAGTTTTCTTTATTCCTGGTTGACGTGCTTTAACCAGAGGTTCTTTCCGTATTCCTTGATTACCTGTGGCAGTCCCATGAACTTCTCGTCTGCCTTAGACTCGCCGCCGTATGTCTTGTCTCCGCTTCTTGTTATCTGCAATCCGCGTACTGTGGCTCTCTCGCCGTTCACGTAAACGACCTCTCTGATGCCGAGCGGTGTGAGGTGGTACTGTCTGCATCCGAGCACATAAACGAACCATATCTCAGCCTTCTTGTCGTTGTCGAGGTCGGTGATGATAGGCTTGGTCAAGTAGTTGGCTGTGAGGTTCTTGTATGAGCATTGGTTCACGTTGTCCATGTTCTTCCACTCCAGGTTCCAGTTCTTCTTGTTGTTCACGTAGTGGTATGTGAACAGACCCTTCACTCTGTAGTCTGCCTCGAGGTTTCTCAGTGTGTCTATCTTGCCGTTGTTTTCTACGAGCTCGTAGTTGGCGATTGAGTCTTTCTCGCCGGTTATGGTGTTTTCAACGATTCTGTAGTCGTTCATCGCAGCTCTTGCTTCCTTTGTCATGAGCATCGGAGTCTCGCTCTCGATTACGTAGTGGATGCCGTCTTTGTCTTTCCATGTCACGGCTGCCACAAAGTCTCCTTTGTATTGTGCCTGTTCTGGGATTTCTGCTTTAGTCAGGTCGGTCACTTTTATTTCTGCCGAAGCGCTGATGCAGATTGCGCATGCTGCTGCTAATATTGCTTTTACTGTTTTCATAGTATGTTTTTTGGTTGCTATTCTACAAATATAGTATAATTTCCTTAAGGGTATTCCTTATTTCACAAGATATGGCTTATAAACATTGTAGTTGATTATGACGGCTTCTGTGTATCCCGATTCGATGGCTCTGTCGAGATATTTCTTTGCCTTGTCGCCCTTGCACATTTCTGTTGTGTATCTGTATATGCCGTCGTCTGGCATGTAGAATTCCTGGATGTAGTCGAACTCTATGATTTCCTTTTTGTAGATAGGGTATCTTGACGCGATTATCTGCACTGCGTATGCCTTTCTCTCATCGACGTCCTCGGCCTCCGCGTCCTTGTATGGCGATTCGATTATCTTGTCGTTGTCGGCGGTCTCAGGGGCGAAATGGAACACTCTCATGGCTTTTTCCGCGTTTATGGAGTCTCTCACTCTTTTAGCCTCTGCCACGCTGTCGGCCTTCAATTGCATCATGTTCACTTCTGCGCCGTACGACTTTTTGTATTCGTTGTTGAACGAGATGCTGCTTGTTCTCACAGTGAATGCGTCCTTGTATTTCTCGTTCTTCTTTCTTATGAGGCTTAGTATCTCGTTCGCCTCTTTTTCTGTGTCATATTGACCGATGAAGTATCTTCTCCATCCGTCCTTGCCTATTATCTCGTAGGCGATGTCTAATCCGTCGAAGAACGACGCGTCTTGCGGTGTGCGCTTCATCGACAGTATCTGTATCGTCCATTCCTTTGTGAACTTGTCGAGCGGTACGATTTTCTTGTACGTTCTGTTCACAGAGATGACTTCGTCTGCGTTCTGGGCTGTTGCGGTGTTCATTGCGGTGAGTGCCATAATCCCGATTAGAGGTATGATATGTCTCGCAATTCCTGTTTTCATGTCGTTTTGCAGTGGTGTTTTTTCCTTATTTATAATAGAAAACGGGAGTATAGGTTCTATCCCTTACCCCCGTAATGTTTTCTTTCTGTCTTGTTGCAGGTCTTATTCTGCAGCAGGTGCTTGTTGCTGCTGGTTGCCTATAGGAAGCGATGTCGCAGAAGCGGCTTCGTTAGCCTGTCTTCCTGCCTCCTCGACTGCTACGCTGTTCTCCTGCTTCTTCTCGTCGCTTGAGCTGTAGAATGATGCTGAGATTACGCTTGCGAATGCGATGAATCCGATAAGAATCCATGTCGTGTTTGTCAGGAATTTGTTAGTTCCCTGCACGCCGAGCATCTGGTTTCCTCCTGAGAATCCCTGTGCGAGGCCTCCTCCCTTTGGGTTCTGTGCTAACACTATCACAATCAGCAAAATAGCTGCAATTACAATCAGTACGATTAAAAATCCGAACATTTTATTTTGTTATTTTTTGTTTATTCCTGTTTTTAGCGGTGCAAAGTAAATGAATTTTTCCCTTCTTTCAAACTCTTTCAACCACTTTTTGTGTTACCAGTCGGCCACCGTCTGGTTGAATATTGTCTCGACTATCTCATCGACGATTGTCTGGCAGAGTTCCTCCTGTACTTGGGTCAGCGTCTGTGTGTTGCTGTAGTTTTGGAAGGCCGAGAAGTTGCGTTCGAAATCCTTGCTCGAGTCCGCTTTGTTTGTGTATCTCACGTTTATGGTTATGGTGAGCCTTGTTTCTGAGGCTATGGCGTCGTCGCCTATGGACATTGGGGTTATGTCGTATCCTGTGATTTCGCCTTCAAGCTCGATGTCGCCGTTGTTTGAGACTTGTGTGAGTCTTGTCTGTTTTGCGTACACGTCTCTGAGCGACTCGTTGAACATAGGCGCCAGTGCAGGGTAAACGAGTGGGGGGTTGTTGGTGAAGCTCCTTATGGTTATGGTTTTCGTCTTGCTGTAGTCGATGGAGGCGCCGTTGAATTTGTATGACACGGTGC
>JAGCQO010000122.1 GCA_017965125.1 Paludibacteraceae bacterium | reverse complement strand
TGCTGGAAGGCATCCATTTCGACCTCACTTACACGCCGCTGAAGCACCTTGGCTACAAGGCAGTGATGGTCAATCTTTCGGACATATACGCAATGTACGGCACGCCTAAGCAGATAACCGTGTCGCTGGGAGTGTCAAAACGCTTCTGCATCGAGGACCTTGAGCAGTTGTACGACGGCATGAAGATGGCGTGCAAGGCTCACGGCGTTGACCTGGTCGGCGGCGACACTTCTGCGTCATTGACCGGACTCACAATCTCCATAACAGCGATAGGCGAGGCAGAGAAGGGACAGGTGGTTAAGCGTGACGGCGCGAAGCCAAACGACCTTATTTGCGTGTCTGGCGACCTCGGCGCAGCATACATGGGCTTGCAGATTCTGGAGCGAGAGAAGGCTGTGTTCAAAGGTCAGAAGCAAGAAGACGTAAATCCGGATTTCTCAGGAAAGGAATACATACTGCAACGCCAGCTGAAGCCAGAGGCGAGAGTGGACATCATAGCCCACCTGAAGGAGAAAGGCATCGTGCCGACAGCCATGATGGACGTGTCCGACGGCTTGTCGTCCGAGCTCATACACATCTGCACACAGAGCGGCGTGGGATGCCGAGTCTTCGAGGACCGCATACCAATCGACTACCAGACGGCTTCGACTGCCGAGGAATTCAACATGAACCTCACCACAGCGGCGATGAACGGCGGCGAGGACTATGAGCTTCTGTTCACTGTGCCTTTGGAGCTGCACGACTTGATCGAAGGTGTCGAGGATGTGCACGTCATCGGCCATGTGTGCGACAAGAGCCTTGGCATGAACCTCGTGACGCGCGACGGTCAGGAGTTCGGACTTAAAGCCCAGGGGTGGAACGCATTCCAATAACAAATGAATTGAAAAATCAGATACTTTATAAAAATGAAAAATCTAAGCGAATTGAAGATATCCATTTGTTCTGACCACGCTGGTTATGAACTGAAAGGCAAAGTGATAGAGAAACTCAAGGCTGCCGGAGCCACAGTGACCGACTACGGCACAGACTCGACTGCAAGCTGCGACTATCCTGACTACGCACACCCGATGGCAAGCAGTGTGGAGAACGGCGAGAGCGACTTCGGCATTGCTATATGCGGCAGCGGCAACGGCATAAGCATGACTGCAAACAAGCACCAGGGCATACGTTGCGCTTTGTGCTGGGACGTTGAGTTGGCGCACCTCGCTCGTCAGCATAACGACGCGAATGTCCTTTCAATGCCTGCGCGCTTCATCTCCGACGAAAAAGCGTTCAGCATCGTTGACGAGTTCTTTTCTACAGACTTCGAGGGCGGCAGACATGTCGGCCGTGTCAACAAGATTCCTGTACAGAAGTAACATAAAACACATTTTGTTTTGAGAAGATTCTTCCTTTTGTCCCTGTTTATGGCAGCCGTGTCTGTTGTCAGCGGACAGGAGGTTGACGTCTCATCTTTCATGCGCAAGGCTCAGGACGGCAATCCCGAAGCCCAGTCTGCGCTCGGCTATGCCTATTACTACGGCGACGGGGTGAAGCGTGACTTCGGCAAGGCGCGCAAGTGGTGGGTCAAGGCGAGCGGCAACGGCAACATGGATGCCGAGTTTGCTTTGGGCTGCTCCTATTATTACGGCTACGGCATGAAGAAGGATTACGCCAAGGCGATAGAGCATTGGCGTGTGGCGGCGCACAAGGAGAACGCGAACGCGCTTTACGCCATCGGCATGGCTTACAGCGAGGGGCATGGCGTGGAGCAGGACTATGAGAAGGCTTTCCTCTATTACATAGACGCGGCGGCACGAGGCAACGTTGAGGCTCTCACGGCTTTGGGCGTTTGCTACGCCGACGGAATAGGCACGAAGCAGAACTACAAGGAGGCGATAGAGTGGTGGACACTGGCCGCAAACCGCGACGACGACCGTGCGTTGTGCTTCCTCGGCAACTGCTACGAGACGGGTCAGGGCGTCGCGCCGGACTTCAAAAAATCAACAGAATTTTATGAGCGAGCAGCAGAGCTCGGCAATACTTTCGCACAGTGCCACATGGGCAATTGCTATGCGACCGGGCACGGCGTGAAGCAAGACACCGAGACTTCCATCAAGTGGTATAATCTGGCAGCGAAGAACGGCGATGTGGTCGCGCAATACATTCTCGGCAACAGCATGCGCTTGGGTCAGGGCGTGGCACAGAATGCCGATTCCGCCTTCATCTGGCTGACTAAGGCTGCAGACCAAGGCGACCCTAAGGCGATGACCGCTTTGGCGTCGTGCTACCGATACGGCTACGGCACGAAACGCGATTTCGACAAGGCCTTCCGCCTATACGACGGCGCTGCTGCCATGGGCGACGTGATAGCCATGACGAACCTCGCCGAGTGCTACTCCGAAGGCATCGGCGTCGATATAAGCGACAGCAAGGCGTTCAGTTATTGCAAGAAAGCGGCCGACAAAGACGAACCGTCCGCGCAAAACCTTTTGGCGTATTTCTACAGCGAGGGAGCAGGCACTATGCGCGACCTCGACAAGGCCACCTTTTATTGGAAGAAGGCGGCGGAACAAGGTTACGCCGAGGCGCAGTACAACCTTGCGCAGTGCTACGACCAGGGGCGTGGCTCCATCGTGCCGGACAAAAGCGAGGCTTTCCGCTGGTACAAGAAGGCGGCCGAGCAGGGCTATGCCGATGCGGTCTATAATCTCGGAATCTGTTACGTGGAGGGCAACGGCACGGCGAAGAACTACGATGAGGCTTTCAGGTGCTTCAAGCAGGCAGCCGACAAAGGCGACGACGCGGCGCAGTATAATCTCGCTGTGTGCTACGCCAACGGCTGGGGCGTGGAGCGTGACGACGCGAAAGCCATGAAGCTTTTCCGTGCGTCGGCCGAGGCTGGCAACGAGGACGCCAAGAACGCACTCGCGTCGTTCAAGGGCAGGAAATAATCTGCAGTTACGCTATCGCAGCCTTGCTTCTGAGGCTGAATCTCCATTTCGCCTGGCTCGTGAACAGTCCGGCTATCACCAAGGCAATCCCTATTAATCCCTGCTTGTCAATCGTCTCTCCGGTCAATGCTATCGACGCGATGGCGGTAACGGCCGGCATGAGGTTCAGGAAGGCGTTGGTCTTGCTTACGCCGATGTTCTTTATCGATTCGCCGAACCATACGAAAGCCAGTCCTGAGGCGAACACGCCGAGCGTGATGGTTGACAGAATGCCTGTCGTCTCGACGCTTTCAGGCAGTGGGTTGCCTGTGGCCAAGAGCAGAGGAATGAAATACACAGTTCCGATGGCGTTCTGCGCTGTGACTATGGTGTGTGTGGTGTAATGCTCTTGCAGCTTCTTCACTGCTATCGAGTAAATAATCAGGAAGAACACCGCGCCGCCGAGCAGTAGCAGTCCGATAGGCGAGGCTGTCAGGTTGCCGCCTTTCAGAGTCAGGAACAGAACGCCGATAAACGACACACCAAGACCTGCGATGTTGCTTGCGGACAGTTTTTCGCCCAAGGTGAAATAAGCGATGAATGGCGCGAAAAGAGGCACTGTGGAGAGGATGACTGACGACAGCACAGGACTGGCGAACGTCAGGCCGAATGTCTCGCACAGGAAGTAGCCCGTAGGCTCGAGCAGCGCCAGCAGTATGAACGAAGGGATGTGCTTTTTGCTTATGCGTTGCAATGCGCCTTTGCGGTAGCCGATGAACGCCAAGAGGGTCGAGGCTATGGCCAATCTGATGGTCAGCAGCTGCACTGGGGTGAAAGACTCGAGTGCGATGGCTGTGAAAACGTATGACAACGCCCAGATGGTTGAGGTCAGTATAGGTGCGGTGTAGTTCTTCATGCTTGTTCCTCCTCTTTTTTGTTGCAAAATTATGGAGGGCGGTGCAGTGCTGAAATACCATCAGAATTGTATTTTGTATCGCATAATTATGGTATAGACAAAGAAAAAGGGCTGTGATTAATAACCACAACCCTTTGGAATATAATTAATTATGAGAAAATTTCTCGTTCAGCGAAGATTATTTCTTCTCTGGTTTTGGAACCAAGACTTTGTGTGAAAGCTTGAACTTGCCAGTCTTCTTGTCTATGTCAAGAAGCTTGACTGAGATTGTGTCGCCTTCCTTGAGTCCTGTCTCTTCCATTGTCTCGAATCTCTTCCAGTCGATTTCTGAGATGTGGAGCAGACCTTCCTTGCCTGGCATGAACTCAACGAATGCTCCGTAAGGCATTATTGACTTCACTGTTGACTCGTAAGTCTCGCCAACTTCTGGGATAGCGACGATAGCTTTGATCTTTGCTCTTGCGCCGTCGAGTGCCTCCTTGTTGTTAGCAGCGATTTCCACTCTTCCGCAGTCCTCAACCTCCTCGATAGAGATTGTTGCGCCAGTCTCAGCCTGGATGCCTTGTATGATCTTGCCGCCAGGGCCTATAACAGCTCCGAAGAACTCCTTAGGAATATCGAGAACCTCGATGCGTGGAGCGTGTGGCTTGAGGTCAGCGCGTGGCTCTGGCAGAGTCTCAGTTATCTTGCCGAGTATGTGGAGACGTCCTTCCTTAGCCTGTGCGAGAGCCTTAGCCAGGATCTCGTAGCTCAGTCCGTCAACCTTTATATCCATCTGTGTTGCGGTGATACCGTCCTTTGTTCCAGTCACCTTGAAGTCCATGTCTCCCAAGTGGTCCTCGTCGCCGAGAATGTCGGAGAGCACAGCGTAGTTTGTTCCCTTGTTCTCAGAGATAAGTCCC
>JAGCQO010000121.1 GCA_017965125.1 Paludibacteraceae bacterium | reverse complement strand
CGCCACGACAACAAGATAATGAAGAACATCCCAAGCAAGCTGTATAACGCCACCGCGCGCCATATCACCGGCATCAAGCTGCACGACATGAACTGCGGACTCAAAGCCTACAAGAACGAGGTGGTGAAGAACATCGAGGTTTACGGCGATATGCACCGCTACATTCCTTACTTGGCGAAAGAGGCGGGTTTCTCGAAGATAGGAGAGAAGGCTGTGATACACCAGAAGAGAAAGTACGGCGTGTCTAAGTTCGGACTCAACCGTTTCGTTCACGGATATCTCGACCTCCTGTCGTTGTGGTTCCTGCAGAAGTTCGGACGCAACCCGATGCACCTGTTCGGACTGCTTGGCTCGATAATGTTCCTCATAGGACTGGCTGCAGTTATGGTGGTCGGCGGTGTGAAGCTCAGCGCGATTATCAACAACACGCCTGCGCCATTAGTCACTTCGTCGCCTTATTTCTACCTGGCATTGACGATGATGATTCTCGGCGTGCAGCTCTTCGTCACAGGCTTCTTGGGCGAACTCGTGTCAAGAAACGCCTCTGGCAGAAATGATTACAAAATAAGAAAGGAGATTTAATAAAGATGGAAATCGTAGCTTACATCATATCTTTAGCGCTTATCTGCGGTCTTGTGGTGTTCATCTTGGTGAGAATGCTGAAGACAGTGGAAAGAACTCAGAACCTGCATCTGCGCAGCGAGGCCAGCAAACAGCTGACGCCCGTAAGGCTCCGCGCGTACGAGAGAATGGCGCTGTTCATCGACAGAATCGACCCTAATTCGCTGCTTATGCGTCAGAACTTAGGCAACAACGTCTCTGCCGCCGCGCTCCACAAAGAGCTTCTCGCGCAAATCAGACAGGAGTGGGAGCATAACGCCGCTCAGCAGATCTACGTGTCCAACGAGGCCTGGACAATGGTCGTCAATGCGAAAGAGAGCATCGTCGAGCTAATAAACTCGTCGGCAGCCGAGGTACAGCCAAACACCGTCGCTATGGGACTGGCAACCATCATCCTCAACTCTTATAACAACACGAAACAAAAAGAGGAAACAGTGCTCGACAAGGCGATTGCTTCCCTCAAAAAGGACATCGCGGCTTTTTGCTGATTCGCTATGACTGAAATAACACTGCAAAACATAAGAATCTACGCGCATCACGGCCTGTTCGAAGAGGAGCAGGAGATAGGCTGTCAATATGAAGTGAACATTACTGTGCGCTTCGACGGCACGAAGGCCGAGACCGACGACGACATAAACGGAACTATCAACTACCAGGAGATTTACGACGTGGTCAAAGAGGAGATGATGAAACGCTCAAAGCTCATCGAGCACGTGGCAAGACGCATCATCGACTCGCTGAACGCAAGATTTCCTCAGATTAAATACGCCGAAGTGGCATTGTCTAAAATCAATCCGCCTATCACTGGCGATGTGGAAAAAGCGACTGTCCGACTGACATCAGAAAAATAAACAATGGCTAAAAGCGCAAACACAGAAACTCCAATGATGAAGCAGTTCAACGAGATGAAACTGCAACATCCTGACGCTATACTTTTATTCAGATGCGGAGACTTTTACGAGACCTATTCTTCTGACGCTGTGAAGGCTTCAGAGATTCTCGGCATCACACTTACCAAAAGAGCCAACGGGGGAGCGCAAACCACAGAAATGGCCGGATTCCCTCACCATGCGCTTGACACCTACCTCCCAAAGCTGGTCAGAGCCGGACTCCGTGTCGCTATTTGCGACCAGCTCGAGGACCCGAAACTGACAAAGAAACTTGTCAAAAGAGGAATCACGGAGTTGATAACACCAGGCGTTTCCATCGATGATAACGTGCTGAACTACAAGGAGAACAACTTCCTCGCCGCTATCCATTTCTATGGCAAAGAGAAAATCGGCGTTGCTTTCCTTGACATCTCGACTGGCGAATTCCTGACCACAGAGGGCACAAGCGATTACATAGAAAAACTGCTGAACAGTTTCCAGCCGAAGGAGATTCTGCACGACAGAAACAGGCGCGAGGACTTCATCGCGACCTTCGGCAACAAATACCTGACTTACGAGCAGGAGGACTGGATCTATACGACAGACGCCGCCATGGACCGCCTCCTGCATCACTTCGAGACCAACACGCTCAAGGGCTTCGGTGTGGAATCGTTGGCTGCCGGCATAATTGCGTCGGGCGCAGTGCTTTACTACCTCGACCACACTCACCATCAGCAGATTTCGCACATCACCTCGCTTTCGCGCATAGACGAAGATAGGTTTGTGTGGCTCGACAGATTCACCGTTCGCAACCTTGAACTCTACGGAACGTCGTCCGACGAGGGAGTTTCACTTCTCGACGTGCTCGACAAGACTTCTTCTCCGATGGGAGCGAGAATGCTCAAACGTTGGATTGCTTTTCCGCTGAACGTGGTCAAGCCGATAAGGTACCGCCTTGAGATTGTGGACTTCCTGCTCAAGAACGTCGATCTGCGTCAT
>JAGCQO010000120.1 GCA_017965125.1 Paludibacteraceae bacterium | reverse complement strand
TGAATTGGGCTTTCGGGCCGGCGATTATTATCGCTTTGTAGTCGTCGAGCACCGAAGCATCGTTGCCTATCACGCCCCTATCCACTTGGAAATATTTGCTGAGGGCGACCGAAGCGTCATAAACATCCTCAGCCATCAGCTCGCCGTGACCCTCGAGGAACGCCACTTTCTCAATCTTCTTCTGGAGTCTAACCCTCAGTGCGTCAGCGAAAACATACTCAAGATTCTCCGCCGAATGGTTCAGGTTCTCCTCGCCCGAAAACTGCGGATTGTTCTGCAACAATCTCACCGGTATCGAGTCGTTGCCATAGACGATGACCGCCCATGGGAACACGACCTTCTGCACCGCCTTGCCCTCCTCGTCCTTGTCGTAAACGACAGTGGCGTGCAAGCCTCGGTTCTCAAGCTTCGCGTAGGTCTCGTTTCGCTCCTTCTCGGTCGCTGCCGCCGACGGATTCACGAACTCGTAAGTCACGTCCTTGCTGGCGTAAACCTCCATCTCGCGCAGAAGTTCCTCTGTCGATTTTCTCAGTTTCAAAAAGCCGGGGTTCAAATCGCCGTCGAGGTAGATGACCACATTGACTGGTTTGTCCAGACTTTTCATCATTTTCTTGGTGTTGTCGGAGAGGCTGAATCTTTTCTCAGAGGTGAGGTCGATTCTGAAGAAGAAAAAAGACGCCAATATGTTAAGTAACACTATAGCAAACAGTGCGATCAGCAAGTAAATCAGCTTTTTGTTTTTCATAACGCTTTATTAAAAGTACGGCAAATATAAAGAAATAAGAGATTTTATTTTTATTTTTGCTAACTGTAATTTTAATCACAGCCAAACATAATCACACTTTTATATGGGAAAAATAATCGCATTAGCCAATCAGAAAGGCGGAGTTGGAAAGACGACAACGACCATCAACTTAGCCGCATGTTTGGCAGCATTCAACAAGAAAGTTCTCATCATCGACGCCGACCCTCAGGCAAACGCATCTTCGGGACTTGGCATCGACGTGCAGGAGCACAAGGACAAGAGCATATACCAGTGCATGCTGGAGGGCCTGCCTGCTGTTGAGTGTACATGCAAGACAAAGCTCGACAACCTGTTCATCATACCTTCGCACATCGACCTCGTCGGAGCCGAAGTGGAGATGGTGGACATGCAGAACCGCGAGACGGTGCTCAAGAGCCTTCTCAGCCCAGTCAAAGACCAATACGACTACATCTTCATCGACTGCTCGCCTTCGTTGGGAATGATCACCGTGAACTCGCTGACAGCAGCCGACTCTGTGATAATCCCTGTGCAGTGTGAGTATTTCGCCTTGGAAGGAATCAGCAAACTGATAAACACCATAAAAATCATAAAGACGAACTTCAATCCGGACCTGCAAATCGAAGGATTCCTGCTGACGATGTTTGACGCTCGCCTCAGACTGTCGAACCTTGTGCGCGACGACGTGACCAAGAGCTTCGGCGACATGGTGTTCAAGACAGTCATACAGCGCAACGTGAAACTCAGCGAGGCGCCAAGCTACGGCCAGCCAGTCATGCTCTACGACCCTGAGTCAAAAGGCTCGAAGAACTACATGCAGCTCGCCGAGGAACTTATAAACAACAACAAGTAAAACAAAACAACGGAGATATATTAAAACTATGGCAAAGAAATCCGGCTTAGGAAGAGGACTCAGCTCGTTGCTCGGCGACTCAAACGGCGAGATCAAGACATCTGGCTCCTCTATCTTTGACACACTTCCTGTTTCATCGATAACACCAAACCCAGACCAGCCTCGTACGAACTTCGACGAAGACGCGCTCAACGACCTCGCCGAGTCTATACAGCAACTGGGCGTGATTCAACCGATCACAGTAAGAAAAATCTCCGACGACAAATACCAGATAATCTCTGGAGAAAGACGATTCCGCGCCGCACAGAAAGCCGGACTCGCAAAAATCCCTTCATACATAAAGACCGCAGAAGACGAGACAGTGATGCAGATGGCGCTCGTCGAGAACGTGCAGAGAGAGGACCTGAGCGCGATAGAAATAGCGCTGTCGTACAAGTCGCTCATCGAGACGCAGAACCTGACACAGGAGAAAATCTCGTCTCTCGTAGGCAAGAAAAGAGCCACCGTCTCAAACTATCTGCGTCTGCTCAAGCTCCCAGCCGAGATACAGCTCGGACTCGCGAAAAAGCAGATAGACATGGCGCATGCCCGCGCACTGCTCGCCCTCGAAGACCCTGAGAAGCAGCTTGAGGTTTATGAAAAAGCCATAAGCGAGAACCTGTCGTCGCACGCTGTCGAGTTGATGGTGAAAGAAATCCTGGCTGGCGGAAAGAAGAAGAAAGTGAAGGCTGTGCTTGCGCCAGAGTACGCAGAGATGAGAGACAGAATACAAACAAGACTCAACAACAAAGTTGACCTCTCGTGCAACAACAAAGGCAAAGGAAAGATTTCCATATCATTCAACAACACAGAAGAACTGAACAAAATCATAAAATTGCTAGGAGAATAAACCGATCAGAAATCTTATAGCCATATTGACTCTCTTTTCGATGCTGACATTGTCCGCAAACGTGTCGGCACAAGAATTCGCACCTCTCCAATATTCTGATCAAACCGAGGCCGACACAACATTTGAGGCCGACAATGAAACAGACGGCGTCGAAGCGGCCTTCGCTGTTGACGACAAGACCGCCAAGGCACTGACCGACTCCATCGACAAGGAGCAAAGCAAAAAACAATGGTCGCCGAATCCGCGCCACGCACTTTACTACAGCTTAGTGCCAGGACTCGGATTAGGACAGATATACAATCGCAAGTACTGGAAACTGCCTATCGTTTACGCAGGCTACGCAGCACTGATTTACGCGATTATATACACCAACGGGAAGTACTCCGACTACAGGAAAGCCTACATTTCCATAGCCGACGAGGACGAAAGCACAACGACCTGGCAGAAGTACATTCCCGCAGGACAGACTGCCGAAGACGTCGACAAGGGCTGGCTGACCAACGCTCTGAATCAAAGATACATGAGATTCAGAAGATACAGGGACTTGAGCATCATAGGAATCGTGGCGTGGTATGGACTGTCCATCATCGACGCCTTTGTTGATGCACAGCTGTTTAACTTTGACATCACGCCGGACCTCTCGCTGAGAGTGGAGCCGGAAATAAGACTTAACGAATATAGAAACGTTGGCGTAAACTGCACGTTGTCTTTCTAAGGAAACACAACAGCTTTCGCCTAATAAAGATATTACGCGTATGAATATGAGATTGCTTGCTAAAACAGTTATTACAATCATTTGTTTGCAGTTGCCTGTAATAATGGTTCACGCACAACTAAACGGAGGCATAACACCACCTGACGACATCGAGGAACTGCTGTCCGACAACAACTCGTCGAAGCGAACAAGCAATGGAGGCAGCTACGTGCAGAGAGAAAGACAGAGAATGCAGAACGGCAACGGAAACAGAAGCAACAACTCGTCTTACTCATCGTCGGAATCAAGCAGAACACCTAACAGCAGCGGGAAGTTCGAAGTGCCAGCCGAGTTCAACACCGCGCTCGACTCGCTCACATACTCATACTACGCACGCCACGTGCACTACAAGAACTGCTACAAGAACTCATCTAACGTATCATACACAGAGAAGGAGTACAAGGATCGTCTGAGCAAGCTGCCATACGAGGTAGAGATGCCTTACAACAACGTCGTGAGAGACGCCATCGACCTCTACACCGGCAGAAGAAGAAAGCTCGTCGAGAACATGCTGGGAATCGGAAAGTACTACTTCCCTATCTTCGACGACATACTTGAGCGCTACGGCGTACCACTCGAATTCAGATACCTGCCAGTAATCGAGTCGGCACTCAACGCAAGAGCCGTATCGAGAGCAGGAGCAGCAGGACTCTGGCAGTTCATGCCTTCGACCGGAAGAATGTACGGCCTTGAGGTCAACTCGCTCGTGGACGAGAGAAGAGACCCTGTGAAATCGACAAAAGCCGCAGCAAGATACCTGAGAGACCTTTACAGAATCTACGGCGACTGGCACCTCGCCATCGCAGCATATAACTGCGGCCCAGGCACAGTGAACAGAGCCATCCGTCGTTCCGGAGGCAAGAAGAACTACTGGCAGATCTACGACTACCTGCCAGCCGAGACAAGAAGCTACGTGCCTATCTTCATCGCAGCCAACTACGTGATGAACTACTACCAGCAGCACAACCTCTGCCCTGCAGAAGTCGATATGCCAGCACACACAGACACAATCGTCGTGAAAGGACGCACGACATTCAACAGAATATCCGAAATAACAGGCGTTCCAATCGACGAGCTCGAAATACTGAACCCACAGTACAGAAGAAACATCATCCCGGGCGAGAAATACACACTCAGACTCCCTGGCTACGCAATGTCTAAGTTCATCGCGCTCGAGGACAGCGCCTACAGCAACGGTGGCGGCGACTACCAGTCGAGCAGCGAGACAACAACCGAGGCAGAGTCGCGCTCATACAACTCAAGCAGCAGCTCGTCAGCCTCATCGACTAAGACCACATCTTCGTCTTCTTCGTCAAGAAGCCACGGAAAGACGGTTTACCATAAGGTGAAGAGAGGCGAGAACCTCGGAAGCATCGCAAGACGATACAACGTGACTATTTCTCAAATCAAGAAGTGGAACCACCTCAAAGGCGCAAGAATCAATGCCGGTCAGAAACTTATAATAAAGAAATAAGACCCGACGACAGAAATGAGTAAAGCGAAAGCATATCACCTTATAGAGGACTTCCCCAACAAGCTCTACTACACGATAGCCGAAGTGGCTGACGACGTTGGCGTGGAGCAGTCCGCCTTGCGCTTCTGGGAGAACGAATTCGACGTACTGAAGCCAAAGAGAGACCCAAGAGGCAAAAGACAATACACAAAGAAGGACGTGCTGACCGTAAGGCAGATATACGACCTTGTGAAGATAGAAGGACTGTCGCTCGAAGGCGCAAAAGCCAAGATAAAGAACAAGAAGGGCGAGGTGGAAAGAAACAGCGAGCTGAGAGCAAAGCTGTTGTCGCTGAAAGAGCAAATCAAGGCGCTGTCGTCGCTTCTCACACTGCCATCCGAGGTCGAGGCCGAGGAAGAGGAAAGCGAGAAGATACAACTCGTTGGCTATCCGACTGTGACCATCGAGGAATACAAGCCGGTGATGTTCGACCCGACTCCGGAGAAGGAGGAAGAAACCGCCACTGCCGAGCCTGTTGACGAGACGCCAGCTGAGCCAACAACTGTCGAGCCATCCGAGCCAGAGGCTGAAGTCGAGCCAGAGGAGATAAAGGCCGAGCCAGCAGCAGAAGCCATCGTAGAAGAAGCAAAAGAGGAAGCTCC
>JAGCQO010000119.1 GCA_017965125.1 Paludibacteraceae bacterium | reverse complement strand
ATCACCGCCTCGTGCACGTGGTCGCCGTACATGCCTTTGCCGCCGAACTTAGGCAGCAGGGCAGGGTGTATGTTCACAATTCGGTCGGTGTATTTCCTTATTATGCTGTCAGGCACTTTCAGCATAAAGCCCGAAAGCACGATAAAGTCGATGTCCAGCTCCTCTAACTTCTTGTCCACCATGTCGGTCTCGTTCAGTTCCTTGTAGGTGAACACAAAGGTCGGCACATTGTGTTTCTTTGCGCGCTCCAGCACGAAGGCGTTTTTGTTGTTGCACATTATCACGCGTATATTGGCAATGTCGGTTTTGTCTTTGAAGTATTTGATGATATTCTCGGCGTTGCTGCCGTTTCCCGACGCCCATATCGCGATGTTTAAACTCATAAAAATTGAAATTAATTAAAAATAAAGGTTAAAACAATGCACAGAATGCTGTTTTTTGAGCAAAAGACAACAAATATATTTGTGTTTAAGAAAATTATCTTTTCCTTTGCACCGCAAATTTAAAACTAAAAATCTATTCATTAACTAAAAATTTAAAGTTATGTCAGAAGTAGCAGAAAAAGTAAAAGCAATCATTGTAGATAAGTTAGGTGTTGAGGCAAGCGAGGTAACTCCAGAAGCAAGCTTCACTAACGACCTTGGTGCAGATTCTCTTGACACTGTAGAGCTCATCATGGAGTTCGAGAAGGAGTTCGGCATTTCAATTCCTGATGATCAGGCAGAGAAGATCGCAACTGTAGGTGACGCTATCAGCTACGTTGAGAACGCATCTCAGAAGTAATAAGAACTTTTCTATTCTTGTTATAAGTATAAGGGCATGGAATTAAAAAGAGTCGTAGTAACAGGTCTTGGAACGATCAATCCTCTTGCCATCGGCGCTGACGAGACATGGAAGGCGCTTGTCGAGGGTAAGAGCGGTGCCGGTCCAATCACTCATTTCGACACAACTGACTTTAAGACAAAGTTTGCCTGTGAGGTAAAAGGTTACGATGTCAACAACTATTTCGACCGTAAGGAAGGACGCAAGCTCGACCGTTACGCACAGTTCGCGATAGTTGCGGCTGACGAGGCTGTTAAGAATTCTGGACTTGACTTAGAGAAAGAAGACAAGGATGAAATCGGTGTGATAGTTGCTGCTGGTATCGGCGGCATGGAGACTCTCGAGACCGAGGTCGGCTATTACTACCAGCACCTTGATCAGGGTCCGAAGTTCAATCCATTCTTTATACCAAAGATGATTTCTGACATATCAGCAGGTCAGATAGCTATCAAATACGGATTCCGTGGACCAAACTATTCTACGGCGTCTGCATGCGCTTCTTCTACTCATGCGCTTATCGACGCGTTCAACCTGATTCGTTTGGGTAAGGCGAACGTGATATTCGCAGGCGGTGCTGAGGCGGCTATCATCCAAAGCGGTGTGGCAGGATTCAACTCGATGACTGCATTGTCAACAAGAAACGATTCTCCAGAGACAGCGTCTCGTCCGTTCAGCGCAAGCCGCGACGGTTTCGTTATGGGCGAGGGAGGTTCTGTCCTTGTGTTCGAAGAGCTTGAGCACGCATTGGCAAGAGGCGCTAACATTTTGTGCGAGGTTGTCGGTGGTGGCATGTCGGCTGACGCTTACCACATCACACTTCCTCATCCTGACGGAGCGCGTCTGGTTATGCAGAGAGCGCTGAAGGACGCAGGCTTGAAGCCAGAGGATGTTGACTATGTGAATGTGCATGGTACTTCTACTGGAGCAGGAGACCGTTCGGAGGCAAACGCAATCAAAGAGGTGTTCGGCGAGCACGCATACAAACTTAACATTAGCTCAACAAAGTCAATGACCGGCCACATGCTTGGAGCTGCTGGCGCAACAGAGGCCATGATTTGTGTTCAGACTATCGTTAATGGCATCGTGCCTCCGACAATCAATCACGCCGAGGGCGACGATGATGAGGAGATTGACTACAAGCTCAACTTCACATTCAACAAAGCACAGAAGCGTGATGTAAAAGTAGCTTTGTCAAACACGTTCGGATTTGGCGGACACAATGCGAGCGTTATTCTTAAGAAGTTTGAGAAGTAAAATAAAAAGTATTTTAGATAAAGTGAGGCTCTTGACGAAATTTCGCCGAGAGCCTTTCTTGTTGTATGAGCCGCTTGTCGGCAGCCGTGTGAAGAACGCGAGGCTGTATGAAGTGGCATTGACTCATAAGTCGGTGAGGGTAAAAAGCGCCGACGGCTCCGAAGTCGATAACGAAAGGCTCGAGTTCTTGGGCGACGCGATTATCGAGGCGGTCGTGAGCGATGAGCTTTACTCGAGGTATCCAGGCAAGAAGGAAGGTTTCCTGACTTCGGTGAGGTCGAGAATCGTGAAGCGCGACACTCTCAATGAGGTGGCGCGTGAGCTGAACTTTGACGAGTTGGTGAAAAGGAATGTCGATAGCAACACCAACAGCGTCGATATTCTCGGCAATGCTCTCGAGGCCTTGGTCGGTGCGGTGTATTTAGACTTGGGCTATGATGCCGCGAGGTTTTTCATCAAGACGCGCATCCTTGACAAAATCGACATTGACGACGTCGTGATGCACGATGAGAATTACAAGTCGAAGATGGTCGAGTGGGCACAGAAACACAGGGTTGAGATAAGGTATGACGACAGAGAGGATCTGCGTGACAACCGCAAGGTATTCTATGTGACTCTTTTTGTGAACGAGAAGAAGGCTTCGGAGGCATGGGGCTTTTCGAAAAAAGAGGCTCAGCAACACGCCGCTGGTGATTTCCTCAGGTGGGCATCCAAGCATCAGCAGAAAGTAAGGCAATTTCTTTGAAAAAACCTTAATAGAAATTGATTCCTTTGCTCCTTTTTCAAAAGAGCTTTAATTTTGTGTTTAACATACACAGATTCTTAAACCGTAAAATCAATGAAAGACGAAATCATACACTATGCGTTGCTGCCTAAATTTCTCAGCGAAAAGAACGGCGACAGACCCATTTTGTGGTTCAAGGGAGCAAAGGAAAGCGAGTGGAAACCTTTGTCGAGTAATGATTTCTACGCGAAGGTGACTCGTCTCGCCCATGCCTTGAGAAAAAGGGGCGTCGGTGAGAATTCAAGACTCGCCGTTTATTCGCAGAATTGTCCGGAGGCCATCATTGCCGACTTTGCCAATTTCACATTGAAGGCGACCACGGTGCCGGTTTATGCGACATCTTCATGCGAACAGCTCAAGTTCATCGTGGATGACGCGCAGGTCAAGGTGATATACACTGGCGATCAGGCGCAGTTCGACAACGCAGTCGAGGTCAGCAAAACTTCGGCGAGTGTTGAGCTGATTGTGGCGCTTGGCAGAGATATAAACATCGAAGGTGTCGAGAAGGCGAGATATTACGACACGCTGGAATTGGAAGGAACTGGGGATAACTCGGAAATCCATCCTGCGGAGAGCTACTCGGCTGACGACATCGCCACCATAATGTACACTTCCGGCACGACCGGCAATCCCAAGGGAGTTGTGTTGACGCACTCCAACTATCTTGACGCCATGAAGAGGAACCAGGACCGTCTTGTGTCAATCACTCGAGACGACCGTTCGCTGACGTTCCTGCCTATTACACACGTGTTCGAGAGGGCTTGGTGTTATCTGTGCATGACCAAGAGCGTTCCGCTTTATGTCAACTACAATCCGAAAGACATACTTGTTTCCCTGAAGGAAGTTCGTCCGACGCTTATGTGCGGCGTTCCTCGTTTCTGGGAGAAGGTGTATTTGGGAATACTGAGAAAGATAAACATGATGCCGCCGCTGAAGAAAGGCTTTGCCACATGGGCGCTCGCCGTTGCGCGGCAGTACAATGTCGAGTACATCGACAAGGGTCGTGAGCCGTATTGGTGGCTGACGCTTCGTTATAAGATATTGAACCGTCTTGTTTTCAAAGGCATTCGCGAGACACTTGGCATCGAGAATGGAAATTTCTTCCCTGTGGCAGGTTCGAGCCTGTCGAATCAGATACTGCTTTTCTTGCGTGGACTCGGCATTCCTATCATGTACGGCTACGGCCTGACGGAGTCAACAGCGACGGTCGCGTGCTTCGACTATAAGAATTATCGCATAGGCAGCGTCGGCAGAGTGCTGGACGGACTTGATGTGAAGATAGGCGAGGACGATGAAATCCTAATCAAGGGCGGCACCATAACAAAAGGCTATTTCAATAATCCGGAGGCCAACAAGGCCGCATTCACCGAGGATGGATATTTCAGAACAGGTGATGCGGGCAAGATAGAGGACGGTCATTTGTATTTGACGGAAAGAATAAAAGACCTGTTCAAGACATCGAATGGCAAATACATTGCGCCGCAACAGATAGAGATGAGTCTGGCGGCGAGTCCGTATATCGAGCAAATCATGGTTGTCGGCGACAACAGGAACTACGTCACGGCGTTGATTGTTCCTGACTTTGAGGCGTTGAAGGAAAAAATCAAGGCCGAGGGCTGGGGAGTCAATAGCGTCAAGGCGATTATTGGCGACGCGAGAGTGTACCGATTCTACGAAAGTGAGATAGACCGTCTGCAGGCAGGCATGGCGCCATTCGAGCATATCAAGAAGTTCTCTCTTATTCCAAAGGGCTTCACTCTTGAGGGCGGCGAGTTGACCAACACACTCAAGTTCAGACGACTGTTCATAACACAGAAGTACGCGACTCTCATTGAGCGCATGTATGATAAAAACAAATAACATTAATATAAACTACTATTATGGTAACAATAGACTTGCTTAAAGATATGCAAGAACGCGAGGGCGCGTTGAGGAGGTATCTTTGACATCGATGGAAAGAAAATAAAGTTAGAGGAAGAGGAGTCGAGGACACAGGACCCTGATTTCTGGAACGATCCTAAGGCCGCCGAGCTTCAGATGAAGAAGGTTAGGGGCATAAAGCAGTGGATCGAGGGGTATAATAAGGTCAAGGCGCTCGTCGATGAGCTGGCGTTGTCGTTCGACTTTTACAAAGAGGAAGCCATAAGCGAAGAGGAACTCGACCTTTCGTTCAGCAAGGCGAAGGAGGCTGTCGAGGAATTGGAGATGAAGAACATGCTGCGCAAGGAGGAAGATGCGCTCGGCGCTGTCCTCAAAATAGTGGCAGGCGCTGGTGGCACTGAGGCGCAGGATTGGGCGCAGATGCTTATGCGAATGTACCTGAGATGGTGCGAGCGTCACGAACTGAGTGCGCAGATCACGAGTCTTATCGACGGCGATGAGGCTGGAATCAAAACTGTCACAATAAAGATAGAAGGCGATTATGCCTACGGGCACCTCAAGAGCGAGAACGGCGTGCACCGTCTTGTGAGAGTCTCTCCGTTCAATGCGCAAGGCAAGAGAATGACGTCCTTCACTTCTGTGTTTGTGGTTCCGCTCGTTGATGATTCCATCGAGGTGGAAATCCAGCAGGCGAACCTGTCGTGGGACACATTCCGTTCCAGCGGTGCCGGCGGTCAGAACGTCAACAAGGTCGAGTCGGGTGTGCGACTTCATTATAAATTCAAGAACCCAGTGACAGGTTTGGACGATGAAATAGTGATAGAGAACACCGAGAGCCGCGACCAGCCTAAGAACAAGGAGAACGCCTTGAGGCTTTTGCGCTCGCAATTATATGACTTGGAGTTGGAAAAGCGTCGCCAGGAGACGGCGAAGATAGAAGCCGGCAAGAAAAAAATCGAGTGGGGTTCGCAGATACGAAGCTATGTTTTCGACGACCGTCGTGTCAAGGACCACCGTACCGACTATCAGACATCCAATGTCCAGGCGGTCATGGATGGCGACATTGATGCGTTCATAAAGGCATATTTGATGGAGTTCGGCGGCGAGTGATATTAATCATATAAGATATGGTCATTGCCCAATCGAGACGAAAACTCGGTTGGGCAATGTCTTTTTTGGGTGCGTTTGTCGCAATCATATTATATATATAGTAGGCTGTCCCCTTTTCTTCTTAGAAAATCTCGAAAAAAAATCGTGTGCTGCGAGTGCTGAATCACAGCGAGTTAGCGAAATCCGCGCATTTTTTTCAATTTTTTTCTTGTAAAAAGTTTGGAGAAAGCGAAAAAGTGCCTACCTTTGCATCCGCAAAACGAGAGAGGAAAGCTGTTGAATCGGCTCCTGTTCTACGAAAGAGCGATCTTTAAAGTACTGAATGCAATAGAAATTTGAGAGATGCCTGGTTTTCGAACCAGGGTCGATTCCTGGCCTTCATTTTTCGGAGTGGAGGTTTTTGAGAGAAAGACCGGGAGATGACGAAGGTTTTAATTTTACATTTATATTAGAACGAAGAGTTTGATCCTGGCT
>JAGCQO010000118.1 GCA_017965125.1 Paludibacteraceae bacterium | reverse complement strand
TCTGCCTGCAGCTCGGCATCTCGACGGAGGATTTCTTCCGCTCGATAAGCAAGTTCAAGGGCGCGGCCAACCGTCTGCAGAAGATAGCCGAGAGCGACAGTGCCGTCGCTTTCAAGGACTTCGCCCATTCGCCTTCGAAGCTCAAGGCCACTGTGCACGCCGTGAAGAGCCAGTTCCCTGACCGCAAACTCGTGGCGTGCATGGAGCTGCACACATTCAGCAGCCTGACCAAGTCGTTCCTGCCGCAGTACGAGAACGCGATGGCGTAGGCCGACAAGGCGTTCGTCTATTTCAACCCCGAGGTCATAAAGCACAAAAGGCTGGAGGCATTCACTGTCGATGACGTGAGAAAGGCCTTCGGCGGCGACAACCTCACCGTCTTCTGCGACTCCAAGGAACTGCAGAAGACTCTGCGCGAGATTGATTTCCACGACAAGACGCTGCTGATGATGACTTCCGGCAACTTCGACGGAGTGGACATAATCGGCTTCTCAAAGGAATTATTGAACATTAAATAGAAATTCATCAACTCCGCCATTTATGGACAACACGACAAACACAGAACTGAAACAGAAGAATCTCGACACCCGATACATGCGCATGGCGACGATTTGGGCCGAGAACTCATATTGCAAAAGACGCCAGGTCGGTGCTCTGCTCGTCAAGGACAAGATGATAATCTCCGACGGATATAACGGCACGCCTTCTGGATTCGAGAACAACTGCGAGGACGAGAACAACAACTCGTTCCCATACGTTCTGCACGCCGAAGCCAACGCCATAACCAAAGTGGCGCGCTCCAACAACAGCAGCGACGGAGCGACACTCTACGTCACCGCGTCGCCTTGCATCGAGTGCGCGAAGCTCATCATACAGGCCGGCATCAAAAGGGTGGTCTATGGCGAGCAGTACCGTTTGCTCGACGGCGTCGATTTGTTGCGCAAGGCCGGCATCGACGTTTCACAGATAATGCCTGAAAAGTAAAAACAACCTCTCAAAACACACGCTATGTCCTCTAACAAATGGAAAACCCTCGTTCCGCTGCTCTCTGCGATTTTAATCGTTGTCGGCATATTCATCGGCCGTCTGACAGCGTCGTTCAGCAACATCAGCTCGTTCAACACGCTGAACGGTAGCGACACGTCGTCAAAAATCACGTCGCTCATGCAGCTCATAAACTCGCATTACGTTGAAGACGTCAACAACGACTCCATAACCGAAGACGCCATAAACATGATTCTGGCCGACCTCGACCCGCACTCCGCCTACATTCCGGCGAAGGACCTCAAAAGCGTGAACGAGGACCTCGACGGCTCGTTCTCGGGCATCGGTGTGCAGTTCAACATTCAGGCGGACACGGTGATGGTCATTTCTGTCATTCACGGCGGACCGTCGGAGAAGGTCGGTCTGCAGCCGGGCGACAGGATAGTGAAGGTCAACGACTCGGCTTTCGTCGGCAAGTCCATCAACGAGGACAAGGTGATACACACACTGAAAGGCCCGAAAGGCACAAAGGTGAAAGTCGGCATCAAAAGGGCTTCGTCGGCTAAAATCCTCGACTACACCATCGTGCGCGACGACGTGCCTTTGAAGAGCGTCGAGGCTGCCTACATGATAGCCCCAGGCATCGGATACATAAAAGTCGGCTCGTTCGGAGCGAAGACCTACAGCGAGTTTATAACAGCCATAGCAAAAATCAAGAAGCAGAACGCCAAGAAGGTCATCGTTGACCTGAGAGGAAATCCGGGCGGATACTTGAACGCCGCTTGCAGCATGATAAACGAGTTCCTGAGCAAGGGCGACCTCATCGTTTACCCCGAAGGCAAGAACTATCCGCGCGAGGAAGAGAACGCCGACGGCAAAG
>JAGCQO010000117.1 GCA_017965125.1 Paludibacteraceae bacterium | reverse complement strand
GTCTCGCTCTGACAGCTACGGCGACCCCGGAAGTCGTCGAGGACATACAATATCGGCTCGGCTTCAAGGAACGCAACGTGTTCCAGACCAGCTATGAGCGCAAGAACGTCACCTACAACGTCATCAAGGTGGCCGACAAATACGGACTTATGTACCGCCTTTTCATGAAAATGACGACAGGCAGCGGCAGAGTCTACGTGCGCAGCCGCAAACGCACCAAAGTCATCGCTGACTGGCTGCAGTCGGCTGGCATCAGCGCCACGTTCTACCATGCTGGCATCGACGCTAAGACCCGTGACGAACGGCAGAAGCTGTGGATGGACGGACGCATCAAGGTCATCGTCGCCACCAACGCCTTCGGTATGGGCATCGACAAGCCCGATGTGCGAGTGGTCGTGCACATGGACCTCCCCGACACGCTCGAGGCATACTTCCAGGAGGCAGGCCGCGCCGGCCGAGATTTGAAGCCTTCACAAGCGTTCCTGCTCGTAGCCGACAGCGACATCAAGCAGCTAAAAGACAACCTTCAGAACTCGTATCCTGAACTGAGTCGAATTAAAGCGATATACGATGCCCTCGGTAACTATCTTCAGATACCGGCCGGCGCGGGCAACGGACAGAGTTATCCGTTCGACATGAATGACTTCGCAAATGCCTATGGTTTTTCATTGCTAGAAGTTTTTAACTCATTGAAACTCATGGAGAGAGAAGGCTTCTTCGCATTGTCGGAAGCCATGGACACGCCGTCGCAGCTGTTCATAAAAGCCTCTCGCGAAGACCTCTACCGTTTCCAAGTCGAGTACCCTCATTTCGATGTAATGATAAAATATCTGCTCCGCAACTACCCTGGCATACTCTCCGATTTCGTAAAGATAAAAGAGGAACAGATAAGCCAGCGTCTCGGCATCGATGTCGCCCAGGTCGAGGACACTCTGAAAAAGCTCGAAAAATTCAACTTCCTGACATATATCCAACGCTCCGACAAGCCTCAGATTCAATATCTTACAGAGCGTCAGGACACACGGCATTTCACGCTCTCCGACGAGGTTTACAAAGATCGTAAAGAAGCCGCCACACGACGAGTGCAGGCCGTCATTGACTTCGTGAATAACGACAACGAATGCCGGAGTGTTCAACTTTTAAGATATTTCGGTGAAAAGATAAAGACACGTTGCGGCAAATGCGATGTCTGTAACATACGTAACCGCATGAATATCAACGATGAAGAATACAAAAACATAAGTGAGATAATTCTTGAAGAGCTGAAAAAACGTGTGGTGCCACTCTACGAGACGCCTTCCCTGGCGAAGACCTACCTAGAAGAAAAAGTTCTCGAGACGGTGCGCTGGATGCTCGACAGCGGCGTCATCGAGCAGGACGAGAACGGCAACCTCAAAGCGAAAAGCCAGCAGTCGCTGTTCTAAAACAAAAAAGGCCGCTAAAAAGCGGCCTTAAAAGTCAATAGTAAAACCTATTATTTTACTAAGTCGTTGCTTGCTTTGAATTTCACAACTGTCTTAGGACCGATTGTGATTTCTTTGCCAGTCTGTGGGTTACGACCTTTGCGGGCTGGGCGCTTTGTTGTTGACAATGTGCCGAAACCGACTAATGAGATACG
>JAGCQO010000116.1 GCA_017965125.1 Paludibacteraceae bacterium | reverse complement strand
CTTCGCGTTCGAGATGTCGAAATGTGCTCCGAGGGCGTTCGCCTTCATGACTATCTCCACGAGCTGCTGCGGCGACACAGTGTCCCTGATAGCTGTGCCGTAAGCCGCCATAGCGGCGTAGAAGCCGGCGATGTCGCCGTCCTCGATGAGCGCCTGTGCACTCTTCCTGTCCTGGACGTTCTGGAGGGCGTTGACCACCTGCAGGAGCTCCTGCGGGGTCTTGCAGCGTATCTTACCCTTCGCCAGGTCGAGCATCCCTTGCACGAGGAGCGTCTGGAGCATCGTCTCGACCGATATGATGCCGGGAGCACCGTCCTCTCCCCTGATGGCGTCTATGATTATCCCTTGCTCGGCTGCGGTCCTGGTGAGCTCGTGCTCCATCATGTGCTTCTTGACTGTCTCGGTCGAGAAGTTCGTGCCGAAGGTGTTGTTTATCCTCTCGCGGCACACGTTCCACGAAGCGCACGACATCACGCCGAGCAGCTCGATGCCGGCCCTGTCCTCATGGTTGCATATACGACATTTCGGAACCCTGGACGGCTCCTCTTTCTTCTTCACGACGCGCCTCCTCACGTCGTGATTATACAACGAGGGGACGTCGAACGTCCCCTCGTCTTGAATCTAACACTCGACCGTCTCGTGGTACTCGTGCTTGCGGCGATAGCCCTCCAGCTGCCATGCGCGCCGCTTCAGCGCCTCCTTGCAATACTTGACGCCGAGCTCCCTGTCGTACTGCTCGGGGTTGATGCAGCCCGAGCTCTCCACGAGAACGTAGCCGTTCGGCATCTTCATGACCACGACCGTGCAGCTGCCGAAGCAGTCGTACACCTCGTAGTCCGAGTCATCCATGAGCCTGTCGATGACCTGCTCGGGAATCTTCCAGTCCTCCATTCCAACCTCCTAGCAGTAGTCTTGCGGTCCACCGATGCGGTCAGCCTCTCGATGGGCCATGTTCTGTTCGATTATATCGAAAGCCCGCAAATCACCTTCTGCAGCCTTGTTGAAAATTCGCATCGCCAAAACCGAAGCGCCGTTTATCTGACGACCGGCTCCGTCGAGATATTGTCGCTGCAATAACTCGTCAAAAGCGGCTGATATCGAACCGTCAGCATTTTCGTTGCGCCTTTCGGCATCCGATTCCTCAAGCAGAGTCGCCAAGATTATGCAGCCCCTTTCGACATCGCAATCTCTTCTTCTTTTCTTTTCACGGCCTTCATGACCAAAGTCGTTATCGGGAGCAGTAGCGCCTCGAGACAAATCTGCACGAACGGGGCGTTGACAACCATGATAATTTTCGTTTCCAACGGCAAGAACGACAAGCCAATAAAGGTGAAGACGAAACCGTCGACGTATTTGCCAACCAGCGAGGACGCAATCGCGCGAATCTGGAATCCCTTGCCTTCCTCGCTCTTCTGCTTCATGTACTGGAACACTCGGTCGTTCGCAAAGTCACCAAGCCAGTAAGCAACGACCGAAGCGATTGCAATCTGCGGGGTGTTCCCGAGAATTGCCACTAGCGCGTCTTGGTTTTCCCATGCGGCGTTACCCGGCCACAGAATCATGAGCTGGAACATAAAAGAGCACAGCAAGGTGCCGCAGAACGCCCAAGTCGCAGTCGTGCGCGACCATCGGTAACCGTACACCTCGCTAAACACATCGCTTAGAATGTAGGTGACGGGAAATGCTATAAGCGAACAGGTATTTGCCAGAAACGGCAAACTGAAAAGGTCTATCGACTTCACCACAAGTATGTTCGAGAGTATCAGTGCGACGACCATCAAGAGCGTGAGCGACATCTGAAGATTCGACACGTTCTTGTCCGGGCTTAACAAAGGCGAGCCCAAGCCTATCTTTTCTCTGATGTTATTCATTTCTTTCTCCTTGGTAGTTTTATAGTAGTATTGACCGCGTTCTACTTTTCTTAATCGTTACACTCT
>JAGCQO010000115.1 GCA_017965125.1 Paludibacteraceae bacterium | reverse complement strand
TCGCCGACTTGATAACAATAGAGGAGTACAAGAAGAAGGACCGTCCTAAGGTCGTGCTGACATGGGCGCCTCACCCACGTGCGCTGCCTCAGGCTGTGCCAAACTCGTTCGCCGACTTCATGAACGAGGCCGACGTGGAGTTCGTTATAACACACCCACACGGATACGAGCTCGCGCCTCAGTTCGCGAGAAACGCCAAGGTGGAGTATGACCAGGACAAGGCACTTGCCGGCGCCGACTTCGTTTACGCGAAGAACTGGGCTGCTTATGCCGACCCTAACTACGGAAAGATACTTTCGAAAGACATGTCATGGACAGTGACGACAGAGAAGATGGCGCTGACAAACAACGCGTTCTTCATGCACTGCCTGCCTGTCAGAAGAAACATGATAGTGACCGACGACGTGATCGAGAGCCCTCAATCGCTCGTCAGACAAGAGGCAGCCAACAGAGAGATTTCCGCTCAGGTAGTCATAAAGAGAATCCTTGAAAGTTTATAACCGATGGAGAAACTCACTTTAGTAAAAGTAGGCGGCAAGATAGTCGAGGAGAAGGAATCGCTTGACGCGCTGCTTGCGTCGTTCACTTCGCTCGGCGGGCTCAAGGCGCTGGTTCATGGCGGCGGTCGCTCGGCGACAAAGATAGCCGAGCAGCTCGGCATCGAGACAAAGATGGTGAACGGACGCAGAATAACCGATGAGGCTATGCTCAAGGTGGTCACTATGGTTTACGGCGGATTGGTGAACAAGAACATTGTCGCCAGCCTGCAGTCGCTGGGGCTGAACGCCCTCGGGCTCACTGGCGCCGACCTCGGCTACATGACGAGCGACAAGCGTCCGGTGAAGGATGTGGACTACGGTTTCGTAGGTGATGTGAAAAAGGTGGATTCGGACATTCTCGCCGACCTCATAGCCAAAGGTGTTGTGCCTGTTCTTGCGCCATTGACCCACGACGGCAAGGGCAATTTGCTGAACACCAACGCCGACACGATAGCCGGAGAGGCAGCCAAGGCTTTGGCCAAGCACTTCGAGGTTACGCTCGTGTTCTGCTTCGAGAAGAAGGGCGTGCTAAGAGACGAGAATGACGACGACAGCGTGATAGAGCAGATAACAAAATCCGACTTCGAGAAATACGTTGCCGACGGCACTATACAAGGCGGAATGATACCTAAGCTGGAGAATGCTTTTGCGGCAATCGACGCAGGAGTGAAGCAGGTGGTCATAACGAGAGCCGACCAGCTGGGCAAAAACACTGGAACCATTGTGAAATAAATAAAACGACAGAGCATGGACGCAAGCCAATCGTACGAACTGCTTAAGAGGCTCATAGCCATACCTTCGACTTCGAGGAACGAGAAGGACGTGGCCGACTTCTACGAGCAGTACATGAAGGACGCCGGATTCAAGGTCAACAGGGTGAACAACAACCTGTGGATTGGTCCGGAGAACTGGGATGCGTCCAAGCCGACACTCATGCTCAACGCCCATATCGACACCGTGAAGCCGGTGAACGGATGGGTGCATGACCCTTTCACGCCGACCGAGGAGGACGGGAAGCTCATAGGTCTCGGCAGCAACGACTGCGGCGGCGGACTCGTTTCGCTTCTCGCGGCGTACAGCCAGCTGACCCAGAAGCAGCAGCCGTACAACCTCATTTACGCCGCGTCGGCCGAGGAGGAGGTCAGCGGAAAGGACGGCATGGAGCTTTTGCTCAAGAGCCTGCCTAAAATCGACGTCGCGCTTGTGGGCGAGCCTACAGGCATGGCGATGGGCGTGGCGGAGAAAGGCCTCATGGTGCTCGACTGCACTGCCCACGGCAAGGCTGGACACGCAGCGCGCGACGAGGGCGACAATGCCATCTACCATGCGCTGACCGACATTGAGTGGTTCAAGACCTACCGCTTCGCCAAGGAGTCCGAGACGCTGGGGCCGGTCAAGATGTCGGTGACGATGATAAACGCCGGAACGCAGCACAACGTGATACCGGACGAATGCACCTTCGTGGTGGACGTCAGGACGAACGACTGCTACACCAACCAGCAGGTGCTCGACGAAATATCGCTTCAGGTGTTCTGCGACGTGAAGGCGCGCTCCACAAGACTCAACTCGTCGCACATAGACCTCAGCCACCCTATAGTGGCGAAAGGCAGGGAGATGGGCATCGAGACGTTCGGTTCGCCTACGCTGTCGGACCAGGCTCTCATGAGCTTCCCGTCGCTCAAGATGGGTCCGGGCGAGTCCAGCAGGTCGCACACAGCCGAGGAGTATATAACCAAAGAGGAAATAGAAAGCGCGGTGCAGACATATATAACTCTGCTTGACGGGCTTGAGTTGCCCAAGAGCAATTAAAAGTCTTATCTTTGCGCACGAAATAAGGAAATAACAAACATAAAACAATAAACCGGTGATAGATTTCATTGAAGAACTTAAATGGCGCGGAATGCTTCACAGCATGATGCCAGGCACTGATGAACTTTTAAAGTCAGGCACAACAACAGCATATCTTGGTATTGACCCTACAGCGGATTCGCTGCACATAGGTCACTTGTGCGGAATCATGATGCTCCGTCACTTGCAGCGTTGCGGGCACAAGCCGCTGGCGCTCATCGGTGGCGCGACAGGTATGATTGGCGACCCTTCGGGCAAGTCGGCCGAGAGAAACCTGCTCGATGAGGCTACGCTCCGTCACAACCAGGAGTGCATCAAGAAGCAGCTTGAGCATTTCCTCGACTTCGAGTCCGACGCTCCAAACAAGGCCGAACTCGTCAACAACTACGACTGGATGAAGGACTTCTCGTTCCTCAACTTCGTAAGAGACGTGGGCAAGCACATCACTGTGAACTACATGATGGCAAAGGACAGCGTGTAGAAGCGTCTC
>JAGCQO010000114.1 GCA_017965125.1 Paludibacteraceae bacterium | reverse complement strand
GATAATAATTCAGGTTTTATATTACGCCGTGCTGATATGGCAGGCATAATCAAGAGAAGAAAAAGATATGTTAGTTAAGACATTTGGTGCGGCAGTCCAGGGCATAAACGCTTTGGTGGTCACCATCGAGGTGAATATTTCAAACGGAGTGAAGTTCTTTCTGGTGGGATTGCCGGACGATGCGGTCAAGGAGAGTCACGAGAGAATAGTCTCGGCGCTGGACCATAACGGACTGCGCCTTCCCCATAAACAGACGATCATAAACATGGCGCCGGCAGACATCAAGAAAGAGGGTTCTGCCTACGACCTGCCCATAGCCATCGGAATGCTTGCTGCCAACGGCGTAGTGAATGCCGACGAGATAGGCAAGTACATCATAATGGGCGAATTGTCGCTCGACGGCACACTGCGCCCGATCAAGGGCGTCCTGCCTATAGCCATCAAGGCGCGCGAGGAGAAATTCAAGGGCATAATCCTGCCGAAGGAGAACAGCCGTGAGGCGGCGATAGTGAACGACGTCGAGGTTTACGGCGTCGAGAACATAAAGGAAGTCGTGGGGTTCCTGAACGGCGAGACGACACTCGAGCAGACCGTCGTGGACACGCGCAAGGAGTTTTTCAGCAGCATAAATCATTTTGACCTCGACTTCTCCGACGTGAAGGGTCAGGAGAACGTGAAGAGGGCGATAGAAGTGGCGGCGGCCGGCGGACACAACATCATAATGGTCGGCCCTCCAGGAGCAGGAAAATCCATGATGGCGAAGAGAGTGCCGACGATTCTTCCGCCGATGACCCTGAACGAAGCGCTCGAGACGACGAAGATCCACTCCGTAGCAGGCTCGATGAAAGGCGATGCGTCGCTCCTGAACGTGCGCCCTTTCCGCAGTCCGCACCACACCATCTCGGACGTGGCGCTCGTGGGCGGAGGCTCTTATCCGCAGCCGGGCGAGATTTCCCTCGCTCACAACGGCGTGCTCTTCCTCGACGAGCTGCCGGAGTTCAAAAGGACAGTGCTGGAGGTTATGCGTCAGCCGTTGGAGGACCGCAAAATCTCCATATCACGCAGCAAGTTCTCGGTCGAATATCCAGCGAGTTTCATGCTCGTCGCGGCGATGAACCCATGTCCGTGCGGATACCACAACGACCCGTACCACGAATGCGTTTGCTCGCCGTCGCAGGTGCAAAGATACCTCAGCCGCATAAGCGGTCCGCTGCTCGACCGAATCGACATCCAGATAGAGATAGTGCCAGTGCCTTTCGCCAAGCTTGCCGAGCAACAGCCGGGCGAGCCGAGCGAGGTGATTCGTCAGCGCGTCATCAAGGCTCGTGAGATACAGACCGAACGCTTCAAGGACTACGCCGGCGTGCACTGCAACGCGCAGATGACCTCGCGCATGATGCACGAGTTCGCCGAGCCCGACGAAGCCGGATTCAAGCTGCTGAAAACGGCGATGACAAGGCTCAGCCTGTCCGCTCGCGCCTACGACCGCATCATCAAGGTGTCGCGTACGATAGCCGACCTCGAAGGCGCCAAGAACGTCGAGTCGCACCACATAGCCGAGGCGATAACTTACAGAAACCTTGACCGCGACAACTGGGCGGAGTAAAAAATCAAAAACTCGATAGCACACAACAAAAAGGGCAGTCTCGAAAGACTGCCCTTTTATCGTTACACATTATGTGATGAATGCTTATTCAAAGCGGATGCTGGCTCTACGGTTCTGAGCGCGGCCCTCGGCTGTGTTGTTTGAG
>JAGCQO010000113.1 GCA_017965125.1 Paludibacteraceae bacterium | reverse complement strand
GCTTTATCCGTTTTACGTCGTTGTCTCTGCATTCGGTGGGCTGCTTGGCTTGTCGCGTTGGAAGGGCAGATGAGCCGCCATGCGCATGTTTATGCGTAAAAAATTCTACCTTTACGCTGATTTAAAAAATTCCATAAGTGAAAATATAAGAATGAAAGCCCGAAATTTCTTCACAAAAGAGCAAAAACAGACTATTGTCGGTGCCATAAAGGAAGCTGAGAAATGCACCTCCGGCGAGATTTGTCTTCATGTCGAGATGCATTGTCACGGCGACGCCATGGCGCGTGCTGAGCGCATTTTCTGCAAGCTTGGGATGCATAAAACAAAACTGCGCAACGGTGTGCTGTTCTACATGGCTGTGGGCGATAGGCAGTTTGCCATACTTGGCGATTCAGGCATAAACCAAAAGGTTCCCGAAGACTTCTGGAATAACATAAAGAACCGCATGACAGAACTTTTTATGCAAGGACTTTTCACAGAAGGTGTAGTGGAGGGAATCCGCATGGCCGGTGAGCAGTTGAAGGTGCATTTCCCATATCAGGTTGATGACGTGAATGAGTTGAGCGACGAGATTTCTTTCGATTAAATTCTATTCAGGTATGAAACGCATAATATTGATATTCAGTTTCCTTCTTTCGCTTCTTGCTTCTCGTGCAAACGAAGACGTATTCAAACGCCCTCTTGACCGTGTGTTTGTGTGCGACAAGGCGGAAATATTCACACAGCAGCAACACACGGCGCTGACGTTGAAACTTCAGACCATTTTAAGAGAGACTTCTGTGCAGATTCTGGTTTTCACCACGACCGATTTGCTGGGCTACGATATTGCGGATTTTGCCAACCGCCTAAGAGACAGCTGGAGCATCGGCCAGGACGGCAAATGGATTGTCATAGTTTATAAACCTCAGACTATAGAATCGAAGGAAAAAGTCACGATACAGACTGGGCACTATGTGATGACGTATATTTCCATGGCTGCTCGCGACCAGATTGTCAGCGACAAGATGCTTCCGTATTTCAGCGATGGCAATGTCTATGTTGGAATAGACGGTGCTGTGGACGAATGTATGTCGTTTGTTAAGACAACCTTCAGCAAAGTACCGCATCCCAAGTCTCAAAGTATGTGGGATAGGTGGTCTGTGCGTGTCGCTGTCATCATTGTTGGCCTTCTAATTATTGTCGTCTTTATCCTCATTATCATAAAGGTTGTCAGCGACCATTACACCGCTGGCGGACGCTACGGAAGGCTGTTCCGTGGAGGATTCACGAACTATGCCGGCACGTTAAGCGGCTTCGACGGTTTCGGAGGTATAAGCGGTAGTTGGTACAGCGAATAGGGGTAAAATAAAATTCCCTTCGTCATTTCTGGCGAAGGGAATTTCTTTTTTATGTGTATAGAAATCCGTATTAGTCTTTCAGCTTAGCGCAGAGGAACTCTCTGTTCAGTCTTGCTATGTTTGAAAGCGAGATGTTCTTAGGACACTCGGCAGCGCACGCACCTGTGTTTGTGCAGTTTCCGAATCCAAGTTCGTCCATCTTTGCTACCATAGCCTTTGCTCTTGCTGCGGCCTCGAGCTTGCCTTGTGGCAGAAGTGCCAACTGGCTGACCTTAGCTGAGACGAACAACATAGCCGAACCGTTCTTGCAGGCTGCCGCACATGCGCCGCAACCGATGCCAGTAGCTGAGTCCATAGCCTCGTCTGCAATCTCCTTTGAGATAGGAATTGCGTTGGCGTCCTGAGCTCCGCCGCAGTTGAATGACACATAACCTCCGGCCTGCTGTATCTGGTCGTATGCGTTACGGTTTACCATGAGGTCCTTGATCACAGGGAATGCAGCTGAACGCCAAGGTTCCACAGTGATTGTCTCGCCGTTCTTGAATCGGCGCATGTAGAGCTGACATGTTGTAGCTCCTGTTGCTGGTCCGTGTGGATGTCCGTTGATGTAAAGCGAGCACATTCCGCAGATACCCTCGCGGCAGTCGTGGTCGAATACAACTGGCTCCTCGCCCTTCTCCACGAGAGTCTCGTTCAGAATGTCAAGAGTCTCAAGGAAAGATGTATCTGGAGTTGTTTCAACGTTTTCATAAGTGACAAAAGCGCCTTTTTCTTTAGGGCCTGCCTGACGCCAAACTTTGAGATTTACTCTCATTATATTTTCTGTTGCCATTTTCTAAAGTTTTAAGAAGTTGTTATGATTTGTAGTTACGTGTCTGAACCTTGATAGCCTCGTACTCAAGCGGCTCCTTTATCAGTTCAGGCGCTTTGTTGTCATCGCCTTGATAGTTCCAGCATCCTACGTAGAAGAAGTTCTCGTCGTCACGCTTAGCTTCTCCTTCCTCGGTCTGGTACTCCTCGCGGAAGTGTCCGCCGCAGCTTTCGTTGCGGTTCAGTGCGTCAAATGCGATGAGCTCGCCCATAACAATGAAATCCTTCAGGCGGAACGCTTTGTCAAGCTCCACGTTCATGCCTTCCTCTGTGCCTGGGACGAACAGATTAGTCTCGAATTCTTTTCTTATCTCCTTTAGTTTCTGCAATGCTACTTCAAGTCCCTCTTTTGTACGGCCCATTCCGACGTACTCCCACATGATGTGGCCGAGTTCCTTGTGCAGAGAGTCAACAGATCTCTTTCCCTTGATGCTTATGAGAGCGTGCTGTGCGTCCTCACATTTCTTTTGTGCGTCAGCGAACTCCTGTCTGTTGGTGTCGAATCTTGGCACTGTGATCTGGTCGCTCAGATAGTTCTGTATTGTGTATGGCAATACGAAATATCCGTCGGCCAAGCCCTGCATCAGCGCTGAAGCTCCAAGTCTGTTTGCGCCGTGGTCAGAGAAGTTGCACTCTCCGATGGCGAAAAGACCCTTGACAGAAGTCTGCAGCTCGTAGTCAACCCAGAGACCTCCCATTGTGTAGTGTATCGCTGGGAATATCATCATTGGGTTGTAGTATTTAACTCCGTTTATCTCGTTAGCGAGCTTGCCTGGGTTCACGTCGGTGATTTCCTCGTACATGTCGAAGAGGTTGCCGTAACGCTGGCGCACAACGTCGATGCCCAGACGGTTGATAGCCTCAGAGAAGTCGAGGAACCCGGCAAGTCCGGTGTTGTTCACGCCGAAGCCCTTGTCGCAGCGCTCCTTGGCTGCACGGCTGGCTACGTCACGTGGCACGAGGTTACCGAATGCAGGGTAGCGGCGCTCCAAGTAGTAGTCGCGTCTTTCCTCTGGTATGTCGGAACCCTTGATTTCGCCCTTCTGCAGCTTCTTGGCGTCCTCGATATTCTTGGGCACCCAGATGCGGCCGTCGTTACGTAGCGACTCACTCATCAGCGTCAGCTTGGACTGCTTGTCGCCGTGAACGGGGATACAGG
>JAGCQO010000112.1 GCA_017965125.1 Paludibacteraceae bacterium | reverse complement strand
GCTTGAGAGCGAGAGAAAAGAGGCCGAGGAGAAAGCCGCAGCATTGACCGCAAGGCGAAAAGAAGGAGCCGTAAGCGCAGAGCAAGAGACAGTGAATCTGCTGAAGGAACTCGGCATGGAGAACGTAAGGTTCCAAGCCACAATAACGCCCAAAGCCGACCTCGAGAAAGACGGGGCCGACGACATAAGCTTCATGTTCTAGGCCAACGAGAAAGGCGCGATGCAGAAAATAGAGGAAGGGGCGTCAGGCGGAGAAAGCGCAAGAGTGATGCTCACGCTGAAGGCTCAGATGGCAGCCTCACGCCAGTTGCCAACAATCGTGTTCGACGAAATCGACACTGGCATCAGCGGCGAGGTGGCCGACAAGATGGGACGCATAATGAAAGACATGGGCGGCTCAATGCAAGTGATTTGCATCACCCACCTCCCACAGATAGCCTCAAAGGGCAACAACCACTACCACGTTTACAAATCAGACTCGACGACCAAGATAGACATGCTGGGCGAGGAGGAAAGAGTCAAGGAGATAGCGCAAATGCTCTCGGGCAGCGGAATAACAGAAGCGGCGATACAGAACGCAAAGGAACTGCTGAAATGATAAGGCCAGCGCAAGGGAAACAAAAAGGGGAACGAATAATCGCTCCCCTATTTTTATGCCATGAATTCTGATTTTCACTTCTTCTCGAAACGCGCGTTCAGCTGGTCAACCACGTCCTTAGTGATGTCGCACTCCTTCTCGGCGAACAAGACGTTGTCATTAACAGTATTAGCCAAAATCATCTTGTACTTGTGGGTCTTGTTGTACTCCGCAAGGAAGATGTTCACAGTGTCCTTCAGCTGCTCGTTCAGCTTCTGCTGCTCCTGCAGAAGTTCCTTGGTCAATCGCTCGTCGAGTTGCTCGAGGTCCTGACGCTTCTTCAGCAGTCGGTTGTTCTCGGCCTCTGCTCTGTCGCGAGAAAGGAAGGCGTTGTTCTGCAGCTTGTTCTGGAATTCAGCCGCTTCCTTCTGCCACTCCTGCATGCGGCGCTGGAGCTGTGCGCGAGAAGACTCGCTCTTCTTCAGAAGGCTTTCGTTGGCCTGCTTAGCGAACTGGTAGTTGGTCAGCAATGAGTCAACCTGGATGTAAGCCACCTGGAACTTAACCTGTCCAGCGGAATCGGCCGCGCAGCATGAAACAGGAATGTTATCATGGCAACAGTCCGATTTGTACTTGAGCTGAAGCGTGAAAAGAATAACGACAGCTATAAAAAGGAAAATGTTTGTAGCCAAAAGGAATTTAGGCTCTAACATAAAGCATTCTTTCTTTGGAGCTTCTTCATTCGACGGAGTCTCGAAATCTTGTCCATCAGAGACTTGTACATTCAATTCGTCATTTGACGAATCAGTAGGATTGAGTTCTTCGTTGTTCATAGTTTTAGAGTCTTTTTTGTCAAAAAACAAGATTAGTAAAACAAATGTAGTAATTATCAATTCCCTTTCATAAGTAACGTTGTTAATTTACCTCTTTGTTTACTCTTTTTAACAGAAGAAGATACGCCACATTATTAATAAAAAAGTCTTATCGCTATATTTGTTCAAAACTTTAAAAGTCGCATCATGAACACACAGAAAGCATCAGAGGTCTGGGCTGAATTTGACAACATAACGAAAATCGGAAGACCTTCAAAGAAGGAAGGCAAAATCAGAGAAAATCTCATAAACTGGGCGAAAAGCCACGGATTGGAAAGCGAGACCGACGAGGCTGGCAATGTGATAATAAGGAAAGGCGCCGCCGAAGGGCAAGAGGGACGTCAGTCGCTGGCTCTGCAGGCCCACATGGACATGGTGTGCGAGAAGGACGAAGGCGTGAACCACGACTGGGAGAACGACCCGATAAAGACAAAAATCGAAGGCGAATGGCTGACCGCCGAAGGCACGACGCTCGGCGCCGACGACGGCATAGGCATAGCCATGGCGCTGGCCATACTGAAGTCCGGCGACATAAAGAACGGCGCGCTCGAATGTCTGTTCACGGTTGACGAAGAGACCGGGCTGTACGGCGCGACAAACATCCGCGAGAACTGGCTTAAATCCAAGACACTCATAAACTTAGACTCCGAAGAGGAAGGCGAGTTCTGCATCGGATGCGCCGGCGGAAGAGACACCATCGGAGAGCTGAAGTTCGAGACCGAGGCGGCTGGCGCAAGCATGTACTTCTGCCAGGTAACCGTCAGCGGACTCGTCGGCGGACACTCTGGTGAATGCATAAACATGAACCGAGGAAACTCCATAAAAATCTTAGGCGAATACCTTGACAGACTCGGCAAGGAATGCGACATGAGGATAGCGCACATAAAGGGCGGAAACCTGAGGAACGCCATACCGAGATACGCCGAAGCCATAGTGGCCATACCGTTCGCCGAGAAAGAGACCGCCATCAGGACAGCGAACATCTTCGGGAGCGAGCTGCAGAAGGCATACGCCAACACCGACGACAAGGCCGTTGACGTAAGAGTCGAGTCGCACTCCGGATGCGACAAGGTGATGAAGAAGGACGTCGGCGAAAGGCTGGTAAAGGCGCTCGTGGACTGCCCTCACGGCGTGCTGGAGATGAGCAGCGAGATAGAGGGGCTGGTGGACACATCGACCAACCTCGCAGCCATAAGCATCAAGGACGACACCGTAATAATAGAGACAAGCCAGAGGAGTCCGGGCGAGGACCGAAAGGAAATGGCGAGCAAGGCCGTCGGACGGGTGTTCGAAGCCATGGGCGCGAAAACGACCTATGGCAAGGACTATCCGGGATGGGAGCCAAACTTCAGCTCGGACATCGTGAAAAAGTGCTGCGAAAGCTACAAGAAGCTGTACGGCAAAGCGCCTATCGTGAAGGTGATACACGCAGGACTCGAGTGCGGCGTCTTCCTGAGGAAGTACCACGACTTGGACATGATTTCGTTCGGACCTACGCTCGAGGGCGTGCACTCCCCTTCCGAGCGAGTGAACATCCCGTCGGTGGAGCGAACATACGATTTACTCGTTGACATTGTTGAAAATGCCTGATTATAGGCTTTTTTGTCCTCTTTATAAAGAAAAGAATGAACAAAGAAGATATGCGTGATACATTTGCCACCTATTACGATGACGAAATGTATTTCAAAAAGAAAATCCATAAAAAAGCGAACATCAGGATTATGCACCTGTGTATAATCCTCGCACTCACGCTCACCCTCCCGAGCTTCATCATGCTCGGCACCAGCTCCATCGGCTATGAGCTGATACAGCTGATTTACCATTTCATCCTCTGCCTCACCCTGACATGCTTCAGCGTGTTCATAATAAAGAAGCAGGACGAAGGCAAAACGACGACCACAGTCTTCCTTTTCATCACGCTGTTCCTCATCACGGCCGGCATTTTCCTGCTGCATGACGCGATACTGATGAAAGCCGGCAAGGCGCTTGTCTCCGACGAGAAAATCAGCGAATGGATACTGAGAAACAACAAGTTGAGAGACTTCATACCTTTGTATAAAAGAGCGACAATCCTCGCCATACACTCGGCGGCATTCAGCGCACTTATTTTCTACATCATAAAGTCGGAATCGGACAAGGTGAAGAAGTCGATAATACTGACCGAACTGAGCAAAACCAAGAACGAGAACCTCGAGACGCAGCTGCAACTGCTCAAGCAGCAGATAAGCCCGCACTTCCTTTTCAACTCGCTCAACACGCTCAGGTGCATCGCGACCGACAACAACACCAAAAGCTACATAACGCAGCTGAGCAACGTGTACAGGTATCTGCTGACCAACAACAAATACAAAGACGAGGACCTGGTATTCCTGAAAGACGAGCTGGAGTTCACGAACTCGTATCTGTACATATTAAAAGAAAGATTCGAAGACGCGCTCGACATAAACATAAACATAAACGACGAGACGCTCTACACGCAGATACCGCCATTAGCCCTGCAAGTGCTGATAGAGAACGCGACCAAGCACAACGTGATCTCCATGGACTCGCCGCTGTGCATAAACATATACAACGAAGGCGATGACAAGCTCGTCGTAAGCAACAACCTGCAGGCGAAACTCTCGTCGGAGGACAGTCTGGGCATCGGACTTGACAACATAAAGAAAAGATACCAGCTGCTGAGCGACAAGGAAATCGAGATAATAAAAACCGAGAAGGATTTCACCGTAAAGCTTCCATTAATAAAAAGAGTGACAAATGATTAGGATTCTGATAATAGAAGATGAAATCAAGGCCGCCAAGGAGCTGAAGAAACTCATCGAGGAGCAAAGAAGCGACATGCAGGTGGTCTGCATAACCGGCACCGTGACCAAAACCATCGAGTGGCTGAACGAGAACGAAATGCCCGACCTCATTTTCTCGGACATACAGCTGGCCGACGGACTCAGCTTCGAGATATACAAACAGATAAAAGTGACTGCGCCGATAGTGTTCTGCACAGCATTCGACGAATACGCGATACAGGCATTCGACGCCAACGGAATCGACTATCTGCTCAAGCCTATAGACGAGGAGAAGCTGGCACGCGGATTAGAGAAGTTCAGCAGACTGAGGCCGGCGACCGTGAAAGGCGACGAAAAAATAGTCACCGACTACCAGCAGCAGATAAACTCACTGATACAGCAGCTGGACAAGAGCTACAAGACAAGCCTGCTCGTTTACTTCCAGGAGAAAATAATCCCGATAAAGACAGAGGACATCGACTTCATAAACTCCGAGAACGGAATAGTGACAGCATGGCTCAACAACGGCAAGCACTACATACTGAACCACACGCTCGACACATTGGAAGGAATGCTCAATCCGAAGATTTTCTACAAAGCGAACCGCCAGTTCATAATAAACCGAAAGGCGATAGTGAACATAGAGCACTACTTCACCAGAAGGCTCGTCGTGAAGCTGTCTCAGCCGACACCAGAGAACATCATAGTAAGCAAAGTAAAAGCAAGCGAATTTTTAAAATGGGTAGAAAGCTAAACAAAAACAAGATAATAAACGACCCCGTGCTGGGGTTCATCTCGCTACCGTACGAGTCGCTGTACGACCTATTGCAGCACCCTTACATACAGAGACTTACACGAATAAAGCAGCTCGGACTGTCGCTTCTCGTTTACCCCGGCAACACCCACACGAGGTTCATACACTCGCTCGGAGCAATGCACCTCACAGCCGAGGCGCTGCGCCAGCTCAAGGACAAAGGCAACGACATAACCGACGAGGAAGCGGAAGCCACACTGCAAGCCATACTGCTGCACGACATCGGCCACGGGCCATTCTCGCACGCTTTAGAGAACATAATCGTGGAAAAGCTTCAACATGAGGAGATAACGCTCATCATGATGAACAAAATAAACAAGGAGTACGGCGGAATGCTCGACCTTGCCATCAAGATATTCAAGAACGAGTACCACAAGAAATACTTCCATCAGCTCATCTCCAGCCAGCTGGACATGGACCGTCTGGACTATCTGATAAGAGACAGTTTCTTCTCGGGAGTGAGGGAAGGAAGCATCGGAGCAGAAAGAATAATCAAGATGCTCAATGTGAAAGACGACAAGCTCGTGATCGAGGCCAAAGGCATTTACTCGGCAGAGAACTTCCTGATAGCCAGAAGACTTATGTACTGGCAGGTGTACCTCCACAAGACCACCGTGTCGGCCGAGCACATGCTCAAATCGATACTCATCCGCGCGAAGGAACTGAGCCTTAGCGGCAAGAAGCTTTACGCATCCACAGCACTGCAATACTTCATCAGCAACAGGATTTCCGGAGAGACATTCCGCAACAGCCAAGAGGCGCTGGAGAAATTCAGCTTCCTCGACGACTCCGACGTCATAAGCGCCAGAAAGGAATGGTCGCAGTGCGACGACAAGATACTCTCCTACTTGTGCAAAAGCCTCATAAACAGACGTTTGTTCAAAGTAAAAACCGGCGAGACGGAGAACGAGTTCGACGCCTTCTGCGACGAGATAAAGAAGAAGTACAAGGCGCTCGGATACAGCGACGACGAGATAGAATACCTGTACTCGTGCGGCGAGGTGAAAAGCCGAACCTACGACCCAAGCAACGACAAGATACAGATAATAGAAAAAGACGGAAACACGACGGAAATATCCGACGCATCTGACCTTTTGAACACAAACACCGTGACGAGGAAAACTTCCAAGTATTATTTGTGTTATGCGCAGGTATTTGAAGAAAACATTGAGGCTAATTGATCAAAAATTCATATTTTTGTAAATCACACAATAAAGAAAGACGCATAATGATAGAATTTTCAGCTCAACAGATTGCCGACTTTCTAAAAGGAAGCATAATTGGCGACCCTGAGGTCAAAGTAAATAACCTGTCAAAAATAGAGAATGGCAAGCCTGGAACGCTGACATTTCTATCAAATCCAAAATACACGCCGTACATCTACGAGACAAACGCAAGCATCGTGCTTGTGAACAACACCTTCGAGCCAGAAAGAGACGTGAAAGCCACTCTCATCAAGGTCGAGGACTCGTACAAGGCGCTCTCACTGCTGCTCAACCTTGTGGCAGCGAACATGCCTAAGCCAGCAGCCGGCATCTCGCCATTAGCCTTCGTTTCGGAGACGGCGAAGATAGGCAAGGACGTTTACATCGGAGAGTTCGCCTACATAGGCAACAACGTCGAGATAGCCGACGGCGCGAGAATCTACCCACAAGTTTTCTTAGGCCACAACACGAAGATAGGCGCGAACACTACCCTTTACGCAGGAGTGAAGATTTACGACAGCTGCGTTGTGGGTGCGAACTGCATTCTGCACTCAGGCTGCGTGCTCGGCGCTGACGGATTCGGCTTCGTGCCAGAGAAGGACGGAAGCTGGAGCAAGCTGCCACAGATAGGCAACGTGTATGTGGAGGACAATGTGGAGATAGGCGCGAACACAACGATAGACCGCTCGACAATGGGCTCGACACACATCCACAAGGACGTGAAGCTCGACAACCTCGTACACATAGCGCACAACGTGGAGGTGGGCGACAACACAGCCATGGCGGCACAGTGCGGAATCGCCGGTTCGACAAAAATCGGCAAGAACTGCATCTTGGCTGGCCAGGTCGGCATCGTCGGACATATCTCAATCGCCGACAGAACAGTGTTCGGTGCGCAGTCCGGCTGTAGCAGAAGCGTGAAGAACGAAGGTGAGATGCTCATGGGTTACCCAGTAAGACCACTCATGAAATACAAGAGAATGACAGCTATAGAACACAAGCTGCCAGAGATTTACGAGGAGTTCAACGCTCTGAAGAAGGAAGTTGAGGAATTAAAAAGAAACTGAAATAAAATAAACACAAAAAAGACATGGCAAACCAGAGAACTCTGAAAGACTCATTCACTCTGAGAAGCAAAGGGTTACACACTGGTATGGACATCACACTGAAAGTTTGCCCAGCACCAGAAAACTATGGTATAAAAATAAAGAGAGTTGACCTCGAAGGCGCTCCTGAGATAGCAGCGCTGGCAGAGAACGTCGATGGCACAAACCGAGGAACGGTTATAAAGAAAGGCGATGTCGCAGTGAGCACAATCGAGCACGCGATGTCAGCCCTTTTCGCTTATGGCATAGACAACGCCATACTTGAGGTGAACGCCCCTGAGCTGCCAATCCTCGACGGAAGCGCAAAATTCTATGTCGAGAACATCGAGAAAGTCGGCATCCAAGAGCAGAACGCCGAAAAAACATACTACGTAGTGAAGCAAAGAACCGAGTACTTCGACGAGAAGAGCGGTTCGAAAATCATACTCCTGCCAGACAACCACTTCAGTCTGAGCGTGGGCGTGGACTTCAACTCCCCTATCCTCAACAACCAGTTCGCTGAGCTTGACGATATGGAGAAATACGCCGAGGAAATCTCCCCTTGCCGCACATTCGTATTCGTGAGAGAGATAGAGCCGCTGCTGAAGGCCAACTACATAAAGGGCGGCGACCTGGACAACGCGATTGTCATCTACGACAAGGAGATGAGCCAGGAGGATTTCGACCATCTGGCACAGGTGACCGGAACAAAGCACATGGACTCAAAGGAGCTGGGATACATCAGCGGTCCGCTCCGTTTCAACAACGAGCCAGCACGCCACAAGCTCCTTGACCTGATAGGCGACCTCGCGCTCATAGGAATGCCAATCGTCGGCAAGGTGATAGCGCTGAAGCCTGGCCACACCACAAACACTGCATTTGCAAAGAAGATAAGACACGCACTGAAAAGACAGGACGTGATGGCTCCGATATACGACCCGAACAAGGAGCCGATATACGACATCAACGGCATCAAGAAGCTGTTGCCACACCGCTGGCCATTCCAGCTTGTTGACAAGATCATCGAGCTGAGCAAGAGCCACGTCGTGGGCGTGAAGAACGTGACCGGAACAGAAGCATGGTTCGTGGGACACTTCCCTGACGAGCCTGTGATGCCGGGAGTGCTCATCGTCGAGGCGATGGCGCAGACAGGAGGTATTCTGGCGCTTTGCAACGTTGACGAGCCAGAGAAATACTCGACCTACTTCACAAAGATGAACGAAGTAAGGTTCAGAAACAAGGTCGTTCCAGGCGACACACTGATATTCTCGCTTCAGCTCATCGAGCCTATAAGACGCGGAATCGTACACATGAAGTGTACCGCATTCGTTGGCGACAAGATAACAACAGAAGCTGATTTACAGGCTATTATCATAAAGAACAAGGAATAAAAACTAAATAATATGGATTACCCATTAAGCCAAGTTAGCCCTAAGGCAAAAATAGGCAAAAACGTAAAAATCGGTCCTTTTGTGACTATCGCAGACGACGTAGTAATCGGTGACGGCACAGAAATCATGTCGAACGCCGTGATACTCGACGGAGCAAGAATAGGCAAAGACTGTCTGATATGCACAGGCGCTGTGATAAGCAACATACCACAGGACTTGAAGTTCAAAGGCGAGAAGACAACAGCTGTAATCGGCGACAGAACCACAATCCGTGAGTATGTGACCGTGAACAGAGGAACAGCCTCGAAGAACACAACCATAATCGGCGACGACTGTCTCATTATGGCTTACTGCCACGTGGCACACGACTGCAAACTCGGCAACCATATCATCACATCAAACGCATGCCAGATAGCTGGCGAAGTCGTTATCGAGGACTATGCGACAATCGGAGGAGGCACTCTGATACACCAGTTCACCCACATCGGCACACAGGTGATGATGCAGGGCGGTTCAAGAGCGCCAAAGGACATTCCGCCATACGCAATGGTAGGCCGTGAGCCACTCCGTTTCATCGGAATCAACTCTGTAGGACTGAAGAGAAGAGGCTTCACAAACGAGCAGATCGACGCTATACAGAGAACCTACAGACTCATCTACCAGCCAGGACTGAACTTCTCCCAGGCAATCGAATTGGCCGAGAAGGAAGTGCCAGAGTGCGTGGAAAAGAGAACAATCATCGACTTTATAAAGTCTTCTTCAAGAGGAATCATAAACAACTAATCCGCAGGGAAGCGACATGGAAGAAAAGAAAAGCCTCAATTTTATAGAGCAAAAAGTGGAGAAGGATCTTGCCGAGGGCAAGAATGGAGGCCGTTTACAGACACGTTTTCCGCCAGAGCCAAACGGTTATCTGCACATAGGACATGCGAAAGCCATCGCGCTCGACTTCGGCATAGCCCAGAAGTACGGCGGCGTCTGCAACCTGCGTTTGGACGACACGAACCCTCAGAAAGAGGACACCGAATATGTAGAAGCCATCAAGCGCGACATCGAGTGGCTTGGCTTCAAGTGGGGCAATATTTTCTACGCTTCCGACTACTTCCAGCAGCTTTGGGACCTCGCCGTGGAGCTCATCAAGCGTGGCAAGGCATACGTGGACGAGCAGACAGCAGAACAAATCGCTGCGCAGAAAGGCACTCCGACCCAGCCAGGTCAGAACTCGCCTTACCGCGACCGTCCGGTAGAGGAAAGCCTTGCGCTCTTCGAGCAGATGAACTCAGGCAACATGGAGCCAGGCAAAATGGTGCTCCGTGCCAAGATAGACATGGCGAGCCCGAACATGCACTTCCGCGACCCTATCATGTACCGTGTGCTCAACATGCCGCACTGGCGCACAGGCAACAAGTGGAACGCATATCCGATGTACGACTACACACACGGCCAGTGCGACTACTGGGAAGGCGTGACACACTCGCTCTGCACACTGGAGTTCGTAAGCCATCGCCCACTCTACGACCTGTTTGTCGATTGGGCAAAGGAAGTGGCTGGCGACGACAAGCCAATGGACGACAACCGTCCTCGTCAGACCGAGTTCAACAAGCTGAACCTCACGCACATACTGCTCTCGAAGCGCAACTTGCTTATGTTGACAAACGAGGGCGTTGTGGCAGGATGGGACGACCCACGAATGCCTACAATCTCAGGCTTCCGCCGCAGAGGCTACTCGCCTGAAGGAATCGTGAAGTTCATCGACAAAATCGGATACACTACATTCGACGCCCTCAACGAGATGGCACTCATGGAAAGCGCTATACGTGAGGACCTCAACACAAGAGCGACACGCGTCAGCGCCGTCATCGACCCTGTCAAACTCGTCATAACCAACTATCCGGAAGGCAAGACCGAGGACCTGACTGCGATAAACAACCCAGAGGACGAGAACAGCGACACGCACCAGATAACATTCTCGCGCAACTTGTGGATCGAACGCGACGACTTCATGGAGGATGCTCCGAAGAAGTTCTTCCGTCTTGGTCCGGGCAAGGAGGTGCGCCTGAAGAACGCCTACATCATCAGATGCTCGGAGAATCCCGAGGAGTGCATCGTGAAGGACGCCGAAGGAAACATAGTCGAGATACACGCCGAATACATCCCTGAGACAAAGACAGGCGAGGCGAACTCGAACATGAAAATCAAGGGCAAGACAATCCACTGGGTCAGCGTTGACCACTGCGTGAAGGCAGAGATAAGAAACTACGACCGACTGTGGATGGTGGCGAACCCACGCGACGAAGTGGCAGCCTACTCCAAGAGCCTCGGCAAGGAGCGCATCGACATAGAGGACATGCGCCACTTCATCAATCCGAACTCGCTCGAGGTGAAGACAGCCTACGTCGAGAAGTGGCTGACCAACGCCAAGCCGCTTGACTACCTGCAGTTCCAGCGCATAGGTTACTACAATGTGGACCCTGACTCGAAGCCAGACGCATTAGTATTCAACAGAACAGTGACCTTGAAAGACAGCTGGTCTAAGGAGAAAATGAAATAAGCAGAACACATCGTTCAAAAACTTAAAAATCGGCGGGACTATTTTCACAAAAGTCCCGTTGATTGTTTTTTTTCCTTAAATGCCAACAAAAGTGTGCTATTTCAAGCCGTTTTTTGTCCGTTATACATACTTTATAATAGAAATTTCGGCACATTGATTTTATTTTTGTGCGCTAAAAAATAAACAGAAATCTATATCCATAATAAAATGTACTTACGAAACAAGTTTTTAACCACAGCACTTGGATGCATAGCCCTGATAGGCAGCCAGATGTCGGCAACGGCACAGGAGACCAACTCAGCGGCATCATCCTCAAACCTGCGTATCTCTCTCGAACAAGCGAAGCAGTACGCCATAAGCCATAACCACACGATGCAGAACGCCACATACGCCGAGAAAAAGGCCGAGGCGCAGAAATGGCAGGTCATCTCGACTATGCTGCCACAGGTAACGTTAGGATACGACTATAACAACTTCCTTGGCAATGAAATTGAATTGATGGGACAAAAAATAGAAATGAACCCAACAGGAACTTTCACTGCCACAGCATCTATGACGTTAAGCGGAGCGCAAATAGCCGGCGCGAACGTGACAAAAATCGCTAGTGAATTATCAAAGATAAACACAGAGAAGAACAATCAGGACATTTCTTCTGACGTGAAACAAACTTACATGTCCATTCTCATGCTCGAGAAGACAAACGGACTGCTAAAGGAGAATCTGGAAAACATCAAAACACTGCAGACGGCTACAGACGAGGCTGTGAGAGTCGGAGTCTCTGAGGAAACCGACGCCGACCAGCTGAAAGTGCAAGTGGCAGCGATGAAGGATGCCATCAACCAGACAGAGCGTTCGATCGAGACACTGTACAACACGATGAAGATACTGCTCGGAGCCAGCTTCGACACAAAGATTGTGCTCACCGACTCCATAGGCAACCTGCTGAACGCCGAGAAGGCGCTTTCGCTCCTGAGCCAAGGCATAGACCTGAACAAGAACAACGACTACAGAGTGCTGAGAGCCAACACAGAACTGGCCAAGAAGCAGGTGACACAAGCATGGTGGAACTACGGTCCGCAAATAACCGCTTTCTATAGATACTACAACCAGCAGACATTTGGCGACGGTGGATTAAACTTCAACCCACCACATACAATTGGCATCAGCGCAAGCTGGACACCGTTCACAAGCGGCGGCAACTACGCCAAGGTGAAGGCGGCGAAGATGGATTTAGCCACAGCGCAAAGCACACTGGAACTGACAGCCGACCAGCTGAAGATACAGGACGCACAGGCAAGATTCAACCTCAACTCCACTTACGAGAACTACAAGACTCAGGAGGAGAACCTGGAAGTGACTGCCAAGGTGCTGGCAAGCACAACCAACAAGTTCAGATACGGAACAGCATCTTCGCTCGACGTGACTAACGCAAGCACAAACCTCATAGTCGCACAGAGCAACTATGTGAGCGCAATGAGCGACCTGATAAACGCTCAGATAACACTCGAGAAACTGCTCAACACGCCGAACTCCTTTACCCAAACAACAAGCAAATAAGACATAATTGAAAATCAAATAAAAACGAAATAAATGAAAATGAACAAGTTAAGAGCAATCGCCCTGATGACAATAGCAGCCGGAGTAATGACTGGATGCGGCAAGAAATCGGGAGAAAACCAGAACGAAGACAGCGTAAGAGTAGAACAAGTAAAGGTGACAACTCTTAAAAGCGAGGAGATAAACCGAATCATAGAAATCTCGACCACTCTGGACGGATGGGAGACAGTGAACATCGCCCCAACGATACAGGGACACATCGAGAAGCTGTATGTTGACGTTGACTCGAGAGTCAGCGCAGGACAGATGCTCGTGAAAATGGACGAGACACAGTACAACAACACAAAGCTCGCCTTCGCCAACCTGAAAGTAGAGTTCGCCAGAATGGAGGCTCTGAAGAAGACAGGAAGCGTCAGCCAGCAGTCTTACGACCAGGTGAAGCTGAGCTACGACCAGACCAAGGAGCAGCTCGACTATTTGCAGAAGAACACCTTCGTGAAGTCGCCTATCTCAGGCGTTGTCACTGAGAAGAACTACGAGACCGGCGAGCTGTACGCAGCAAGACCAATCTACGTAATCAAGCAAGTGAACGTGCTGAAGGCAATCGTGGGAATACCAGAGGGTTACTTGCCAAGAATCAAGAAGGGCATGCTGGTGACAATCACAACCGACATCTACCCTGACGAGACTTTCCCAGCTACAATCGACATCGTGTACCCTTCTATCGACGAGGCTACACACTCATTCAACATCAAGCTGAGAATCAACAACCCAGGCAACAAGCTCCGTCCAGGTATGTACGCACGCACATCGCTCAACCTCGGAAAGGACAACGCCATCATCGTTCCTTACCAGTCAGTTCTTAAGCTGCAGGGCTCAGACGAGCGTTACGTGTTCGTAAACGACAAGGGCTACGCAAAGAGAGTGTCTGTGAAGGTAGGACAGAGATTCGACGAGAAGGTCGAACTGATTTGCGACTCGCTGAAGGAAGGCGACCAGGTCGTAACAACCGGCCAAGGAAGACTCGTGAAGGGAGTCAAGCTTAACATTGTAAAGTAAACAAATAAGAGATTCGTAAGAAATGGCAATATATAAAACCGCTATCACCAAGCCCATCACGACTGCGCTGATATTCGTGGCCGTGATAATCCTGGGCTTATTCTCTCTGAAACAACTGCCTATAGACCAGTTCCCAGAGATAGAGCCGCCATACATTTCCGTGATGACAGCCTACCCTGGAGCGAACGCCACCGAGGTGGAGACCAACGTGTCCAAGGTTTTGGAGAACAGTTTGAACTCGGTTGACGGTCTCAAGGAGATAACCTCAACCTCAAAGGACAACATGTCGGTCATCCTCCTGGAGTTCGAGTGGGGCTCGAACCTCGACGAGGCGACGAACGACATCCGCTCGTACATAGACTTGGTTTACGACAACCTGCCTGACGAGTGTACACGTCCGTTCATATTCAAGTTCTCGTCT
>JAGCQO010000111.1 GCA_017965125.1 Paludibacteraceae bacterium | reverse complement strand
GCTAACCTTTGTTTTTTTGTGGGCTAATGGACAAAAAGTAGGATGAAAACTTCTGTAACGTTTGTCGATAGTGCTTTTGAGGCTGATTATTATCTCTGTTTTAGTAATGTCTCGCAAGATATTCGTCTGTGAATTTCTTTCTATGCTCTTTGTGTGATTTTGGTTCGTTCCATGTGGATAAATGCCCCTTATGCCACACAAAAAAATCCCCCAAGAAAGATTCTTGAGGGATTTGTGGTTATGTGTCTTGTGTCTTATTTGAACTTGACTTGAGACTCGTTTGCGCCGTTAATGATTTCAACTTTGCTCTTGTCGAATTTCACGTTCTCAAAGACGATGTTCTTTGTCTCTGGGTTGAGAATCTTCGCGAACACGCCTGAAGTTGGCAACTGTGGGATGTTCTTGAATGTGATGTTCACGCCCTTGTTGAGGCTGTAAGTCGGAGAAACTGGTGTGTCGATTGTCACGTTGTTGAATGTGATGTTCTCTGAACGGAATGCGCTCACGCCGCTGTTTGCTTTGATGTGCACGTTCTCGAAAGTCACGTTCTTCACGTTGAGGTCAGCTGTTCCGCCGATGACGATTGCGCCCTTGGCTCCGTCGCAGTAGATGTTCTTGAAGAAGAAGCTGTCGAAGTCTGGCACCATGTCCAGTTTCTTGTCGACCGCAGTGCCTTCCACAGCCGCGTCTTGGTATGTCAACTCGAACTCTACGGCATTGCCAGAGAGGTCCTTCATGTAGATGTCCTGGATATAGATGTTCTGGACTCTTCCGCCACGTCCTGCGCCGCTCTTCACTCTCAGGCCTACGTCCGACCAGCTGAAGTCGCAGTTCTGCACGAGGATGTTGTTCATGCCGCCGTCGGTGTTAGAGCCGATGACGAATCCGCCGTGAGCGTGATAAACTTTGCAGTCCCTGATGACGATGTTCTCGAGTCCGAACTGACGTCCGCTGGCAGAGCTCTTTGACGACTTCATGCAGATGCCGTCGTCGCCAGTGTTCACTGTGCAGTCGTACATGAGTACGTTGCGGCAAGCGCTTATGTCAAGTCCGTCGGCGTTCTGGAACCACCATTCGTTCAGCACCTTCACGTCTTTCATCACAAGTCCGTCGATGGCGTTGAGGTAGTATGTGATGTGTGGTGAGTTCATGAATGTAACTCCCTCAACAAAGACGTTTTGCGATTTCTTTAAGCTGATGAGGTAAGGGCGATGGATGGCAAGTCTTACTTCCTCCCATTGCTCCTTGGTCATGTTAGACTGGTCGGCGTTGTTCAATTTCTGGTTTGCTGCCATTGTACCTTTGGCAGGATACCAGATTTTGCCGTCGGGGCTGAGCTCGCCTTTCTTAGTGATGTTCTTCCACTGCTTTTCTGGCAGTTTCTCGCGCTTGATAGGTCTCCACTCGCTACCGTTTCCGTTGAAGATACCCTTTCCGGTGATGGCTACGTTTTTAAGTCCAGAGCCGTTGATGAGCGAAGGAATCGTGAACTTCTTGCCGTCCTGTACGATAGGGTTGTCCTTAGGGTCGGCGCTGAACACGACGAGCGCTCCAGCCTGCAGGTGCAGGTTCACGTTGCTCATCATGGTTATGGGTCCGGTCTTCCAGAGTCCGGCAGGGATGATGACTGTACCTCCGCCAGCCTCAGAACATTTCTTGATTGTTCCGTTGATGGCCTCCGTGTTTATAGCCACTCCGTCGCCTATGGCTCCAGCATCCTTGATGTTGTAAACCTTGTCGCCGAAAGAAGGAACCTTTATCGAGAATGACGCGAACGGAAGGTTCTTCAGGTGCGCGTCAACCTCTTTCTGTATTTCGGCAGTAGGCACGTTCTGCGCAGAAACGAAAGCTGCGAACAGAAGTGCTGTCGTTGTCAAAATGTGTTTTTTCATAAGTATTAGATTTAAGGGGAGTGTTATTACTTCGCGTCAATCACTTTGCTTATCGCGTCGAAAATCTCGTCGATAGAGCCAACGCCCTTGATGTTCTCGAGCTTGCCGTCCTCCTTGTAGAAGTCGATGACAGGAGCAGTCTGGTTGTTGTAAGTGTCGAGACGCTTTTTGATAGTCTCCAGGTTGTCGTCGGAGCGGCCGGAAGTCTTGCCTCTCTCGAGCAAGCGCTTAGTCAGCTCGTCGTTGTCCACCTGCAGGTTTATCATCACAGTCACGTCTGCGCCTCTCTTAGCGAGCATTTCCTTGAGAGCCTGAGCCTGAGCCACAGTTCTTGGGAATCCGTCGAAGATGATGCCCTTAGCGTCAGTGTAGCTGTCCATAGTCTTAGCGAGCATGTCGATGATGAGGCTGTCAGGCACGAGCTGTCCTGCGTCCATGTATTTCTTAGCCTCTACTCCAAGAGCAGTCTGGTTTGCAGTCTCAGCTCTCAGAACGTCGCCTGTAGAGATGTGTGCGTAACCATACTTTTTGATGATGTTTTCACTCTGTGTGCCCTTGCCTGATCCTGGAGGGCCAAATAATACTAAGTACTTCATTTTGTGATTTTTGTTAATTATAAAATGTTGTTCGTTTTTGATTTGTTTATTCCGTGGCGATGTAGATGTCGGCGAGGTTGCGTCCTATGCCGTTGTAGTCCAGTCCGTAGCCGACGATGAACTCGTCTCCGATTTCCATGCCGACGTAGTGTGGTGTCACGCCTTCCACTGTCATTTTTTGTGGTTTATACATCAGTGTGGCTATCTTCACTGATTTCGGGTTATGTGGCATGAGTCTGTCTATCATGTCCTTCATGGTGACGCCGGTCTCGATTATGTCCTCCACGATGACGACGGTTCTTCCGCTGATGTCTTCGTTCAGCCCTATCAGTTCCTTTACATCTCCTGTGCTTTCTGTGCCTGCGTATGATGATATTTTGATGAAAGAGACTTGACACTCGGTCGTAATCCTCTTCAGCAGGTCGGCGGCAAACATGAAGGCTCCGTTGAGAGTCGCGAGGAAGATGGGCTTTTCGCCTTCGATGTCCTTGTTTATCTCCTTGGCCATTCGTTCCACAACGGCTTCCAGCTGTGCTGAGGAGATGTATGGTCTGAATGTCTTGCCTTTAATCGTGATGTTTCCCATGAGTTTGGTTTATAAGGGATTTCAGAATTTCAAAGATAGTGATTTTCTGCGAAAGGGCAATTGTGTAAGCGGTTTCTAAGCTTTTTAAGATATGTTGATGATTGGTTTCAGGCGTGAAGTAACAAAAAATAGGTATGCGGGTTTGTGGCAAAATCATCATTTATGGTGATTGTCGAGGTTTTTAGGTGAAAATACCTTTGCAGTGGAAAAAAACGAGAAAAATCAATGTCTGTTATGAAAACTAAAAAAGCATATATACTTGCGTTTTGCGCGTTGGCAATGCCGGCTATGGTGATGTCCGAAAATGACGAGACGGTCAGCCGTGCCGCCTACGATTCGTTGCTTAGAAGAGTGGAGGCGATAGAGAATGCCCAGCGAGGCGGCGAGACGGCTCACGCAGGATGCTGCGACGCGATCGATGGCCAGACCGGCGCCACACGCGGCAACAGAGGCGAGAAGCATGACACTGGGAAAAAGAAGAAATCGAAGGTCGTGCTCGGGTTCAACAAGGAGTACAAGGACAACGAGGACTTCACGAAGTTTCGTGTGGGAGGCTACGGCGAGATGGTCGCCAGCTATATGGACTACGGCCCCAACCGCTTCAACGCCCCTTACGGCAACTACCGCGAGGAGAAAGGCCGCATCTCCATCCCGCGCTTTGTGCTGGCCGGCGACTACAAGTTCAACCACTGGTTTCAGCTTGGCGCCGAGATAGAGTTCGAGTCCGGAGGAACGGGCTCGACGTATGAGTACGAGACCGGGACAGGCTCGGAGAACGGCGAGGCGGAGTTTGAGGTGGAGAAGGGCGGCGAGGTCGCTTTGGAGCAGTTCCACATCACCGCCACGATTTTCCGGGAGCTCAATGTGCGTGCCGGACACATCATCGTGCCGGTCGGGCTGACGAACTACCGACACGAGCCGGTCAATTTCTTCGGGACACGTCGTCCGGAAGGCGAGACGAAGATAATCCCTTCGACATGGCACGAGACCGGTCTTGAGCTTTTCGGTTCGATAGGCAAGGGCTGGTACGACTTCGACTACCAGTTGCAGATAGTCACGGGGCTCACGGCCGACGAGTTCGACAGATACGAGTTCGTGGGGGTGGCGAAGCAGGGCATCTTCGAGGAGGACAATTTCAGCTGTCCGGCTTATGTGGCTCGACTGAACTACAACGGCGTGCCGGGCCTGAGAGTCGGCGGCAGCTGGTATTACCTGAGAGACGCCGGCAAGAACGCCATAAAGCCGTATAAATACTACTCGCTGTCGTTGCCCGTGCGCCTTTACTCGGCCGACGCGGAGTATAAGAACAAGTACGTCACGGCTCGTGCGAACTTCCTTTACGGCAACGTGGGCAACGTCGATAAGCTCGCCAAGACGGCGGGATTCACCGGCGCCAAGTACACGCCCATCATCACTTCGCCTTCGGGCATGCTCAGCGGAACGATACCTTACCACGAGGCAGTGAGCTACGCCGGCGAGGTGGGAATAAACATCGGCGCGTTCATCCCGTCGAAGAAGCCTGTCAAGATAATGCCGTTCGCACGATATGAATACTACAATCCGCAGTGGAAGGACGATGTGAAGACGTCGGACCCGAGGACGGAGGTCGCCATGTGGACTGTCGGCATCAACTGGTTCGCATTGCCCAACTTGGTCATAAAAGCAGACTGGACCACACGCCACTTCGGCACAGACAACCCGTTCCGCGACAACGGCTATGTGGTGAAGGGCACGAAGATAAACACCGAGAATGACTTGTCCATCGGCATTGCTTATGTCGGATGGTTCGCGAAGAAATAAATCACCTAATAAAACAAATAAAAACAAGACTTATGAAAAAAAGATTCGTTTACGGACTCGCGCTCCTGATGGGTGTCGCTATGTCTGTGTCATCATGCAGCGATGACGACAAAAACTCTTCGTCTGTGCGTAACACTTCAGCTTCTACGGCGGCCGACTCGCTCGACTACGCAGCCGACAACGCCGTCAACTGGGGCAAGTACATGCAGGCCGTGGCCACTTATCTGAACGCCGACGCGACAGAGCTCTACAACGACTGGAACTCAAGCTACGACGGCGGTGTGTCATACGCATCGAACTTCAAGTCGGCAGGACAGACGGGCTCGTCGTTCGCAGCCGTGGGTGACGCCACACAGCAGATAATCGACGGATGCATCGACATCGCCAATGAGGTGGGCGAGTCAAAAATCGGCGACCCTATCGCTCTGTTCCAGGCCGGCAAGACGACCGACGCCCTTTACGCTGTGGAGTCATGGTACAGCTGGCACTCTCGTGTGGACTACTCGAATAACATCAAGTCCATCCAGAACGCCTTCTACGGCTCGCGCAACCAGACCAAGGCCGCGAACTCGCTGTACACAGCCCTTTCTGAGGCTGCGCCAGCAGTGGCTGCCGACGTTGACGCGAAAATCACAGCGGCTATCAATGCCATCCTCGCTATCCCGCAGCCTTTCCGCAATAACATCAACTCAGCCGAGGCCATCGAGGCTCAGGCCGCTTGCGCCGACCTCAAGACTGCCCTTGAGAGCATCGACGTGACTGCCATCTCCGACGAGAAGCTCAGGCTGATAAACGAGAACTACGTTGACAACGTGGTGCTGCCTACGTACAAGGAGCTGGCAGACGCCAACGCGGCGCTCCTCGCAGGCGTGAACGCATTCGTGGCGTCGCCTTCGAACAGCAAGTTCGAGTCGCTGGCTGAGCTTTGGTTAGCAGCCCGCGAGCCATGGGAGTCGAGCGAGGCGTTCCTCTTCGGACCGGTGGCTGACAAAGGCCTCGACCCAAACATGGACTCATGGCCGCTGTCGCAGTCGGACATCGTAGCCATAATCAAGAACGGCGACTTCTCGGCGCTCGGATGGACAGGCGAGTATGACGAGGAAAGCGCGTCTATCGAGGCGGCTCAGGCTATACGTGGATTCCACACACTCGAGTTCCTGATTTTCAAGGACGGCAAGGCTCGTACAGTCAAGGATTAATGAATCGGCATCCGGCGCTGTGGCTTAGGCTATGGCGCTGAATGACAATGGCATGGACGGTGTTATCGGTGGCGAAACCGAGACTCCGTCTTTGCTGGTAATAAATCGGGAGGTCCCGAGCAGCAATTTTTATTAGGTCTTTTTTTCATAAGTGTCGCATTGTGACAAACCATAAAAACAAACAGTTGTTTATGAAAAGTACCATCAGGTCGTTTTTCTTCATCGCTCTCTCGTTGGCGGCTCTCTCGTCGTGCGAGGAGGAGGGCGTCGAGTATATAGAGGCAAAGGAGGGCTATGCGCTGTCGGCAGGTACGTCAACCATCTACTCGAGCACGTCCCACGCCTACGACACGGAAGCGCCTTGGGTCACGGGCACGACGTTCACTCGCTTCAACCGTGGCGACCAACTCTATGACGACGGCCCGACGGAGAACTCGGGTCTGGGTCCGGTCTATGTGGGATACAGCTGCGGAAGCTGCCACCACAGCACGGGAACGACCACTCCGGCTATGTGGACGAGCAAGGAGGGCAGCGGTGTGGCCGGCATGACCACGGCTTTGGTTTACATCAGCCGCAAGAACGGCAAGTTCTTCCAGAATTATGGCCGTGTGCTCCATGACCAGTCTATTTACGGCGTGAAGCCAGAAGGCAAGTTCAAGGCCGAGAAGCACTACCAAGACTTCACCTTCCCCGACGGCGAGCCGTATCAGCTTTGCTACTTCACTTACGAGATAACCGAATGGTACGCCGACAGCATTTCGCCCGACGAGCTTTTCTGCACTGTGCGCACACCTCTGCGCCACGTCGGCATGGGGCAGATGATGGCCATAGATCCGAAGGAGATAGAGGCGCTCGCGGCGAAGAGCAACTACCCCGAATACGGCATCTCCGGACGGTGCAACTACATAACCGAGCGCGGCAAATATCAGCTCGGACTGAGCGGCAACAAGGCCCAGCACGCCGACCTGACTGTGGAGCTCGGCTTCTCGAGCGACATGGGTTACACCAACTCACGCTTCCCGGAGGAAATATGCGAGGGGCAGACGCAGTTGAACGACGGCGCGATGATGGGTTTGTCGTACGGCGAGCTTGAGGTCTCGACCGAGGACATGGAGGACGTCGATTTGTACATGCAGAGCCTCGGTGTGCCGGCGCGACGCAACGTGAACGACTCTGTCGTGAAGCGCGGCGAGCAGATGTTCTATAAGGCCAAGTGCCACCTCTGCCACGTCACGACGCTGCACACTCGTCCTGGCGGAAGCGTGCTGCTGAACGGCACCCGGCTGCCATGGCTCGGCAACCAGACCATCCATCCGTACAGCGACTACCTGCTGCACGACATGGGCTCGGAGATTATGGGCGTCGGGCTGAACGACAACTACGTCAGCGGACTCGCACGCGGAAACGAATGGCGCACGACGCCGCTCTGGGGCATAGGCCTGCAGAAGGTGGTCAACGGCCACACGTACTTCCTGCACGACGGCCGAGCGCGCAACCTGACCGAGGCGATAATGTGGCACGGAGGCGAAGGCGAGGCTTCCAAGAACATATTCAAGAAAATGAGCAAACGAGACCGCGACGCCCTGCTGGCGTTCCTCAACTCGCTGTAAATAACGAAAATGAACAATAACATAAACTCACATAAAATGAAGAAGATATTTTTAGCATCAGCATTGGCTTTCCTGTTGCCGCTGTCGTCGATGGCGCAGCAGGAGGAAGAAGACACGGAGAACGGTGTCGTGTCGTTGGCGGACCGCAAGGGCTTTTCGATTCAGTCGAAGAAGGGCGACTTCGTTTTCAAGCCGTACCTCATGGTTCAGACCGCCGGCAACTTCAACTGGTATGACGACGAGGGGCTGGACAAGGCCTACAACCAGGACAACATCGAGAACGCCGGCTTCTCTGTGCCGTATGCGGTGCTGGGCTTTACGGGAAAGGCGTTCGACAAGGTGTCGTTCAACCTGTCTATAAACGCGGCGGCCAGCGGAGCGAAAATCCTTCAGCAGGCGTGGTTCGATGTCAAGGTCGTCGAGCCGTTTGCCGTCAAGGTGGGTAAGTTCAAGACGCCGTTCACCCACGCCTTCCTGACGACGCTTGGCGGCTCGCTTATGCCGTCGAGGCCGACTTCGCTTTCGGCCGAGGTCATAATGCCTTACGTCCTGAACGCCGTGACGCCATCCATGAGCACCGGCTGGGACTTGGGCATCGAGGTGCACGGACTCGTCGGCGGCAAGTTCGGCTACGAGGCTGGCGTCTGGAACGGCACGGGCGCGTCAACCAACTTGGCCACGAAGACCTTCAGCGACGATTGGCACATCCCGTCGTTGCTCTACGCCGGACGCGTCTCGTTCATGCCTTTCGGCGTTATGCCTTCCACACAGGGCGACCCTAACCGTCTGAACGAGAACAAGCTGCTCTTTGCGCTTTCGGGCAACATAAACGTCGAGAGCGAGAGCGAAAGCACGAACGACACCCGTGCCGGATTCGAGGCTGCGTGGATGTACAAGCGCCTTTATCTTGCTGCCGAGGCTTACTACATGCACGTCGGCTTCACCAAGCGCCAGAAAATCAGCGAGTCGTTTGACTATGTCGGCGGTTATGTGCAGGGCGGCTATTTCATAACAAAGAGCCTGCAAGCCGCGCTCCGCTACGACTTCATGGACCGCAACGGCCTCGATGCCGACGGCTTCCTGAATATGCCGGCTGTCGGTTTCAACTACTTCTTCAACCGACTGAACCTGAAGCTCCAGGCCATGTACCAGTTCACTGGCCGTACGGGTCATCAGACCCAGCTCGACCGCGACCTCGACGACCTCGGATTGTCGATGCACAAAGGCGTGGTGCAACTTCAGTACAGCTTCTGATTAAATGTTGTTTAAATCATGATTGTCATGGATAAAAACTCGAAGATATTGCTTGGGCTTGTGTCGATGCTTGTGCTGGGGCTGTCGTTCACGTCGTGCGACGACGGCGACATAGCCGAGGCCAAGAGCATGACCCTCAAGGACGGCTATGTGGTTAGACTCACCGGCTCGCTTACGAACGTCTCGTCGTGGAGCAGTCTGGGCAAAAGCTATACCCTCGTCGTCGCCGGATTTGCCGAGGGCGACTCCTTCCCGACGATTTCCAAAATCATCCCTCCGTCGGCCGAGTCGCTCGACATCACGCTGTCCGGCATGGAGAATTCCGTCTCGACCATCGAGCTGTGCGCCATAAACTCGATTTACAAAAGAGTGGTCAGCTACGACACGATTTTCTCGTTTCAAGACAATCCGGGCTGGGACCCTCGCGACACGATTTTCTACGAGGCGGACGGACAGGACGTCAGCGTCTATAACGGCATCTACTGCAAGCTGCTGGCTGGCAAGGGAAAGTGCTTCCGTTGCCACGGCTCGGGAAATGCGCCAGCCGATTTGCACCTCGTGGGCAAGGAGGCGAGCTACTCGGAGCTGGTGGCCATGGAGTCGAAGACTACACCGGGCTTCAAAAGGGTGTCGCCGGGCGATGCGGAGAACTCCATCCTCTACAGAGTCGCCACCACGGCAAAGTCCGACGGCGTAACGCTCCCTTGGCATTACGACCATGTGAGCAACGTCGATGGCTTAGACTATAACAATCAGAAACTCCTGCGCGACTGGATAACCGCCGGAGCGAAAATCGATTGACCCGAAAACCTGAATAAACAAACAATACAAACATCATAAAAAATGAACACAAAAAACATACAGACATTCGTGCTTTCGTGCGACAAGGTATCTGAGTGTCACGCGATTATCCATGCCGATGTTCTCGACGGCTCTTTCGAAAAGCAGCTTATGAACATTCTGGAGCACAAGAAACTCCTGCTCGAATCCGACGAAGCCAAGGGCGCTGTGCCGGTGTTCATGCGCTTTTTCGTGAGCGATGCCGCCAACCAGACACCGATTCTCAAAGCGGCGACCGAGGGCGAGGCGTGCGGCGTGTCGATAGTGGAGCAGCCGCCGCTCGACGGCACCAAGGTGGCTCTGTGGATGTGGCTGCAGACGGATGTCGAGACGGCTGTGTCGTCGGACCTCCACGTGGTGCGTGGCGGCGAATACGACCAGTACTTCCTCTCGTCGTGCAAGGACTGCACCGGCGTGACGACATCAAAGGCGCAGATGAACCATATCTTCTCGGACTACGGCCGCATGCTAGCGCAGGAAGGCATGAGCGTGAAGGATAACTGCATGCGCACATGGATTTATGTCCAGAACATCGACGTGAACTACAACGGCGTGGTGCGTGCGCGCAACGAGTATTTCGACAGAAACGGACTGACAGCCGACACCCACTTCATCTCCAGCACAGGAATACAGGGCCGTGGCGAGAACTACAAGGACTACGTCTCGATGGACGCCTACGCGCTCAAGGGCATACCCGAGGACAAGGTGCAGTTCCTCTACGCCAAGGACTATCTGAACCCGACCTACGAGTACGGCGTCAGCTTCGAGCGCGGCACATGCGTCCACCTCTCGGACCGCCGCTACGTGTTCATCTCCGGCACGGCGAGCATCGACAACAAGGGCGAGGTGCTGTACGTCGGCAACATACGCAAGCAGGT
>JAGCQO010000110.1 GCA_017965125.1 Paludibacteraceae bacterium | reverse complement strand
CCACTTGTTTGAGTTGCCGACCAAGCATTTCCATTCGCACTCGCCCGTCTGCTGAAAGGCCTGGGCGTAGTCGCGCGGATTGGGTGGCTCAAGGCAGAAGATCTCGACGTGGCCGCCGGTCTCTTTCTGGAAATAAAGCCTGGCTTGTATCACTCTCGTGTTGTTGAACACCAGAAGGCTGTCGCTTGGCAGTATTTCGGGCAATTCATAGAAACGCCTTTCGCTTATGTCGCCCTTGTTGTAAACCAGCAGTTTGGAGTGGTCGCGCTCCTTGAGCGGGAATTTGGCGATGCGTTCGTCAGCCAGCGGATAGTCGTAATCCTCTATCCTTATATCTTGTGTGTCCTTAAGCATTTATGCGATTGTAATTTGAAGACAAAGTTAATAAATTTGCATGAGCGATTGCCATCAGGGCGATTGCCGGGTTAAATATTAATATTCTTTTGTTATGATAAAGATAGGCGACAAAGTGAGGTTTCTTAATGCCGTGGGTGGCGGCAAAGTGGTTGGATTTCAGGACAAGAACATAGTGCTGGTGGAGGAAGAGGACGGATTCGAGACTCCGGTGCTGGCTAACGAGATAGTCGTGGTGGAGGCTGGCGACGACATGGCGAAAGCGATGAGCAAGGAGGAGAAGAAGAAAAGCGCCGGCACGACGACACAAAGCCTGCACGCCGCCATGAACCAAGGACTCGACGACGAGGACGAAGCCGAGATAAAGACATCGGCAAGCGCCAGAGAAGTCAACAACGAAGAGGCGCCATACTTCACCGACGACCTCGACTCGGCCGACGGCGAGAAGATAAACATCTCGCTCGCCTTCATGCCCGTGACCGAGGACAAGCTGCAGAACACCGACTTCGACCTCTACCTGATAAACGACGACAACTACTTCGTGTCGTTCTTCATCTCCACAAAGGACGACTCGTCGTTCGAGGGCGACGAGGAGAAATGGACGCTCAGGGAGAAGGGCACCGTGGAGCCGCACACCAAGCTGCTGCTCAACCGCATAACCGACGGCCACGTGGGCGACTGGGAGCGCATAAACATACAGGCGATAGTATTCAAGGACGGCCGCTCGTTCACTCGCAAGCCGGCGTTCGACGTGAACATCCACATTTCGCCGACGAAGTTCTACAAGGAAAGCTCGTTCTCGGCCAATGACTATTTCGACGGCGGCGCTCTCGTGGTGTCGGCTGTGAAGAACGACAAGCAGGTCTCGCCAGCGCCGGTCAATGCCGAGACCATCCAGGAAGCCATGCAGACGCCGAAGTCCGCACAGGCAGCTCCGGCAGTGCCGCTCAAGTCGCGCATCGAGAAGACCGAGAGCAAAGAAGACCTGCTGGAGGTGGACCTCCACATCGACAAGCTGCTCGACGACACGACAGGCATGCAGCCTAAGGATATACTTGACTATCAGGTCTCGAAGTTCCGTCAGGTGATGGACGCCAACAAAAAGAGCAAGGGCAAGAAAATCGTCTTCATCCACGGCAAGGGCGAAGGCGTGCTGAGAAAGGAGCTGTGGAAAAGGCTCACGCTCGAATACCCAAGCTGCGACAAACAGGACGCGTCGTTCCTGCGCTACGGTTTCGGTGCCACGATGGTGACGATAGGGTAGGGTAAAGAACATGTTTTCAAACATAAAACGCGACACTCATAAGTGTTGCGTTTTTTCTTTTTAATAAATAACTTGTCAGCATCATAATTCTCGGTAAATCAATGTATAACACTACAAAAAGAAAAAGTTATGAAAAAAACTAAACAATTGATATTCGCAGCCATCATCACTTTGGGCTGCATCAGCGTATTGCCGGCGTGCAACGACGCCAACGCCGACAACGACAGCGACAAACAACCACAAGTGAAAAGCACCGAACTGATACGCACATCGCAGAGCTGGGACGGCGTGGAACTGCCTGACTACCCAGAAGGCCGCCCGGAACTCGTGACGGTGAGGTACGAATTCCCAGCCGGACAGAAATTGGGATGGCACCACCATCCTTCGATGAATTTCGGCATACTCGTGCAAGGCGAACTGACCATCATCGACAGGGACGGCAACGAGAAGGTCGTGCATGAGGGCGAGGCTGTCGTGGAGATGGTAGGAACAGTGCACCACGGCGAGAACCGCGGCGACAAGCCTGTCATACTCTACATGTTCTACCTCTCGCAGAAAGACGTGCCTCTGGCTGTGCAACACCCTGAAATCCCGGTGGAATGAATAAACAAAGGAAATGAACTTTCCAGGAAGGCATAAATGTAGAAAAATATGGATAGCTTTGTGTTGCTGAATATCGGCAAGGCATTTAGCTATGTATAACCTAAAAAATGAATAACATGATTATTACAACAACCCCACAAATCGAAGGTCATCCTATCAAGGAGTACAAAGGAGTGGTGACAGGCGAGACCATCATCGGCGCGAATTTCGTTAAGGACTTCTTCGCCAGCATACGCGACGTGATAGGCGGACGTTCGAGCAGCTACGAGAGAGTGCTGCGCGAGGCAAAGGAGACATCGTTGCAGGAAATGGCGAAACGCGCTCAGGAGATGGGGGCGAACGCGGTCGTCGGCGTTGACATAGACTACGAGACTGTGGGCGGCAAGGGCTCGATGCTGATGGTGGCTACGAGTGGCACTGCTGTGGTGATATAAACCGGCGGCAGAATACGGCAATAAAAAATCCTCGCTGATTTCTCAGCGAGGATTTTTTTATTCTTAGTGCTTATGGATTAAGCCTCAGCAGAGTACTTTGGTGAAGGACCATACTGATTCTCCTTTGGATCGCTGTCCTTGAGTGCCCATACGAACAACAGGATTGCGATAACGAAGTTAACGAAAGGAATCAAGGCCAAAAGGATGATCTTGCCTGACTTGCCTATGTCGTGAAGACGACGAACAAGAACTGCCAATGAAGGCAACAGCAATGCGAGCGCTACGATGCCGAGGATGATGGCGCATGGGAAGAAAATTGCATCGCAAGATTCTGCCTGCTTCATCAATTCGTCATACTTAGCCTGGTCGAAAGCTGCTGAGTATGCCTGAGCCTGAAGAGATGTAGCAACGCCCACCTTCCAGTTAGACAATGCGCTCAACAAGAATGAAGGGATCATTGTAAGAACCCAGAACCACCAGTACTCAGAACGACGAGCACGGCCCTTGAATGTAGCGTACTTCTTGAAGCAAGCCTTTACTGCTTCACCGAAAGTCAATTTAGGAGATGCGTTTAAATTTTCCATTTTTTGTAAGATAATTGATTAATAAAAGTTTTCCGTAATTGCATGAACGTTCATTGCTAACTAATTCATACATGTGTGCAAATATACATCTTTTAAATAAATTTTCAATTTAATAGGTGTCTTTTAAATAATATCTTTGAAAATGGAGGCGGGCTTAACACCTTTGCCGAGTCCGAGGTGTGGGGTGGGGGATTTTTTGAGAAAATAAAGCCGCTGCATTTTGTGGGGTACAGCGGCTTTGTCGTTTTTATGCGCATGCTATTGCGCTATTTCTTCTTTTTCTTAGCTGTCTTGTTGTACTTGCTCTTGCCTGAGCGTGTCGGGATGCGGAAGCCGAGCACGAGCTCATGCGTGTTGTAGTTGCCAACGCCGAAGCCCATCTCGTAGGCGTAACCCAGACGGACCACCTTCCACTCGCCGCCT
>JAGCQO010000021.1 GCA_017965125.1 Paludibacteraceae bacterium | reverse complement strand
GTCCGACAGCAAGGACAAGAGCCTGAACGTAAGCATACAGCCTATAACCGTAGGAGCGAAGACCGAGCTCCACAACATATTCTTCGACTTCGACAAATCGACGCTCAAGCAAGACTCATACGCCGAGCTCAACCGCTTGATAAAGTTCATGAACGAGAATCCGAAGGTGACAATAGAGCTCGCCGGACACACAGACTCGAAGGGAAGCCGCGACTACAACTTGCGACTCTCCGACGCCAGAGCGAAGTCCGTCGCGACATACATGATAAGCAAGGGCATCGAGGCCGACAGAATAACCTCGAAGGGCTACGGACCTGACAAGCCGATAGCCGACAACAGCACGGACGAGGGACGAGCGAAGAACCGACGCACCGAAATCATCATCACCAAATATTAAAAACGAAGACGGACCCCACGAAGGTCCGTCTTTTTTTATGTTGTACACCATACAAAGTTTTTTCGTTCTTCGCGATTAAATCACTATAATTGCGGTGACAACTTTTTATCTTTAAGGACTATGGACATAGCACTTGCCGTGATAGGCGCGATATTGATGGTTCTTTCGATTGTCGGATGCATCGCACCCGTGCTCCCTTCTGTGCCTTTGGCCTACGTGGGGCTCATCGTTCTGCAAATCTCGGCATACGGCAATTTCTCAACGTCGTTTCTCGTCATCTGGGCTGTCGTGACCGTCCTGATAACGATTCTGAATTACATCATCCCGGCGTTGGGGGCGAAGAAGCTCGGCGGCAGCAAGTACGGCGAGCGCGGCTGTTTCATAGGAACCATCATCGGAGTGTTCTTCGGTCCGCTGGGCATCATCATTGGCCCATTCGTAGGCGCTGTCGTAGGCGAGCTGCTTGCCGGCAAGGACATTGAAGGCGCGCTGAAATCGGGGCTCGGCTCCTTCCTCGGGTTCATAGCCAGCACATTCATCAACTTGCTGGCGTGCGTGGCCATGTCGATATTCTACTTCACCGAAATGTTCGGCAACATGTAGGCAGTTAGCTGTCTATGTCGTCAAGGATTTTCTGGACGTTCTCGTCGGTTTTCACAAGTTTGCTGCGGCATTCCTTGAGCAATGAGGCTGCCTCCTCGATTTTCTCGACCATCTTATCGACGTCCATGTCGTTCTCCTCAATCTCCTTGATTATGGTCTTGACCTGCTCCATCGCCTTTGTGTAGTTGAATTCGTTGTTTTTCATGGCTTATCCTATTTCTGTATTTTCTTTATAAACTTAGCTGGCACACCGCCCACGACGGTCATCGGCTCAACATCCTTAGTCACGACGGCACCGGCAGCCACTATCGCCCCGTCGCCGATGGTCACGCCCTGCAGTATGGTGGCGTTGGAGCCTATCCACACGTTCTTGCCTATCACGATTGGCTTGTGGGTCATCGAGGCTCTGTCGGCAGGCGACTCCACATGGTTCAGCGTCGCCATAACGACATTGTGGCCTATCAACGAGCCGTCGCCTATGACGATTCCGCCCTGGTCCTGAAACTTGCATCCGGCGTTGATGAACACGTTGCGTCCGACTGTGATGTTCACGCCGCAGTCGGTGTAGAAAGGCGGAAACAGTCCGAAGCCCTCGCCCACCTCGCGACAAGTCAGCTCGGCGAACAGCCGCCTCAGCTCGTCCGGAGTGTGGTACTTGTTGTTCATCTCCATGGTTATCCTCAAAGCCCTCTGCGAGAACTCATGAAACGCGAGATGTTCAGGCGAGCCGCCCTTCACGACGCCGTCCTTGCCCATCAGTGCCCTAAATTCCTCTACCGTCATAATTCCTATTTTTTACAAAGTCTGAAAAATCCTTCTCTGCCGGCTATTTCCTCGACCTGTCCGCTCTCCACGAGCTTGCGCAGTTCACGCATATTGGCCTTTGCCCTGTCATCGCCTATGTTGGCTATCTCGCCGATGGACAGTTCGCGGCCCTCCAGCGCCCTCAGTATCTCCTTCGCGTACGCCTTGCCGGGCGATTTCCTGCCGTTCTTTGCGTTCATGCACACGTCGCACATTCCGCACTCGCAGGCATCGGTCTCGCCGAAGAAGTTGAGAAGCCACTGGCTGCGGCACGTGTCGGTCTCCGTCGCATACTCCAGCATCGACATGGCGCGGTAGGTCGCACGCTCCAGACGGTCGCCGTAAGAAGCCTTGCTTATGTACAAGCGATGCTCGTCCTCGCGAGGCAGAAGGAACGTGATTATCGGCAATTTTCCTGCCGGTATGTAGCTTATGATGCCCTCACGGCTCAGCGCGATGAGCTTGCCGCAAAGGTCCTTCTTGCTCATGTAGAGCGAGCGTGCTATGCTTTCCTCGTTGATGTACGCGTAGTCGGTGAAGATGCCTGTGAAGTTGCGCATCAGATAGACCAGCACCTCCTGCAAGTCATCGCGGTCGGTGAAGCTGTCTCTGTAAAGCGCCTCTCTGCCCATGAGGAACATAACCCTCGAGCGCAGGCTTTCCGGCTCGGTTATCGAGATGTATTTCTCAAGCTCAAGTATGCCGAGCGAGCTTTCTACCATCTCGATGTTCAGTTTGTATCTTCTGCAGAAATCCACCACGTCGAACTGGAAGGACATGCCGTCGCCTCCGCCCACAGCGATTTCATACTGATAGCAGATTTTGGAATAGACTTTTTTAATGAAGCCCTCATCGGGGAAGGACATCGTCAGGTGGCGCTTCACGGTCGCCTCGTCCTTTGAGTTGTAAAGCAGCACGCCGAATGACTCTTTGCCGTCTCGTCCGGCACGGCCTGCCTCCTGGAAATAAGCCTCAACCGACTCCGGCAAGTCCAGATGCACCACGACACGCACATCCGCCTTGTCGATACCCATTCCGAAGGCGTTGGTCGCAACCATGACCCTCGTCTCGCCCGACTTCCAACGGTTCTGTCGCGCCTCCTTCTCCTCGGGGCTTAGTCCGGCGTTATAGCCTTCTGCCGAGATGCCTTCGTTGCTGAGAATGTCGCTTATCTCCTTGGTTTTCTTCCTGCTGCGGACATAGACTATCGCTGTGCCAGAAGTGTTTTGCAGTATGCGGAAGCAGTAGGCCAGCTTGTCGTCGGTCTTGCGCACCAGATAGCGCAGGTTCTTTCGCTCGAAGCTCTTCTTCAGCACGTTCTTTGCGCCGAACTGCAGCTGCAGCTGTATGTCGTCAACGACGTCCTCTTTCGCCGTGGCCGTAAGAGCAAGCACCGGCGCCGACACATATTTGCGGAGCTCC
>JAGCQO010000109.1 GCA_017965125.1 Paludibacteraceae bacterium | reverse complement strand
CGTAAGACAAATATAAACAAAGTATATGACAATTTATAAATCCCGATGGCTCTTTTTTGCCTATCTTTGACAAGAGATAAAACAAGCAGTGAATTATGGAATTTATAGAATTACTGAGAAACAGAAGAAGCTACAGAAAGTTCAAGGAGCAACCGGTCGAGGCTGAGAAAATCGAGCTGATAAAGAAGGCCGCGCTCATGTCGCCTGCCGGCAAAAGATGCAACGAATGGGAGTTCATCGTGGTGCAGGACAAGAAGACACTCGAAGCACTCTCGACATCGAAGGAGTCGGGCGCAGAGCTCGTCAGCGGAGCACCGCTCGCCATCGTTGTGGCAGCCAACACCGAGATTTGCGACACTTGCGTCGAGGACGCTTCCATAGCTTCGATCATCATACAACTTGAGGCTGCCGACCTCGGACTGGGCTCATGCTGGGTGCAGTGCAAAGGCAGAAAAGACAAGGACGGCAACCTGTGCGAAGACAACGTGAGACGAATCCTCGGCATTCCAGAGCAGTACATGGTACTGAACATCATCGCCATAGGATACAAGGACCAGGACAGAAAGCCGTACGAGTTCGACAAGCTGGCCTACGAGAAATTCCACAACGAGAAATTCTAAGCAGCAAACGCAATGACCGTCACACTGATAGGCGCCGGGAACTTAGCCACGCAGCTCGCACTCGCGCTGCACGAGAGAGGCATAAAGATAAACCAAGTGTACAGCAGGACCAACGAGTCCGCAAAGACGCTTGCCGACCTCGTTTGCGCCAAGCACACCACGTGCGCCAATGACATCGAGGACGGAGCCGACTTCTACATCTACTCGCTGAAGGACGACGCACTGGACGAGATAATCAGCCAGACCGCCGCCCAAGACGGCATACACCTGCACACGGCCGGAAGCGTGGACATGAGCATATTCCAAGGCAGGAAGAAGCGCCACGGCGTGATGTACCCGATGCAGACATTCAGCAAAAGCAAGAAAGTGGACTTCGGGAAAATACCGGTGTTCGTGGAAGGAAGCGACGACGAGACGGCCGAGAGCATCAAGGCGCTGGCAAAAAGGCTGAGCGACAACGTGACCGACTGCGACTCGCGACAGAGAATGACGCTGCACCTCGGCGCCGTATTCTGCTGCAACTACAGCAACTACCTGTACAGAGTAACCGAAAAACTCATGAACGACCAAGGGCTGGACTTCAAGGTCATGCTGCCGCTGCTGGAGGAGACTGTGGAGAAACTCCGCACACTGACAGCCAAGGACGCGCAGACCGGACCCGCCGCAAGACACGACATGAGCGTGATAAACAAACACATAAAGGCGCTCGAAAGCTACCCTGCGTACCAAAAACTGTACGAGGATCTGGCAGGAAGAATAATGAACGAGAAGTAAAAAAACAACACGAAATAAATGAAACAGGAAAAGAACATCAAAGAGAGACTTAAAGATGTCAAGGCGTTTGTCTTTGACGTGGACGGGGTGCTATCGACATCGCACATCCCGCTCTACCCCGGAGGCGAGCCTATGAGAGTGATAAACACGAAAGACGGATACGCCCTGCACCAGGCCTCGGTCAGGAACTACCCTCTCGCCATCATAACCGGCGGCAGGACCGACGCCATCGAAGCGAGGTTCCGCGGACTGGGCTTCCATGAGATATACATGGGCGCGAAAAACAAAATCGGCAAGCTCAAGGAATTCGCCGAGAAGTACAACCTGAAGATGGAGGAAATCATGTACATGGGCGACGACATCCCCGACTACGAGTGCATGAAGATGGTCGGCTTCCCGGTCTGCCCTTCCGACGCTGTGCCGGAAATCAAGGAGATTTCGGTTTACATATCCGACAGGGAAGGCGGCAGAGGATGCGCCAGAGACGTCGTGGAGCAAGTGCTCAAAGCGCAAGGACAATGGATGTCGGACGTCGAGGCGTTCGGATGGTAAAATCCCCCGCTCCTGCACAAGAAAACAAAAGCCCAGAGTTTTTTCTGGGCTTTTTTATTGGTCATGAGCAACGGCTTATCGTATCAGATTGCCGAGGATGTCGCGTGTTATCTGCCTTGTCACGGCCGACGTCGTGTTCTTGGCCACACGTCCAGCGACCGACTTTTTCGTCGTGCGCGACTTCTTGCCGGTGATGCTGTTTGAGACCTTGGTGCCGACTATCGCCGCGATGGTCGCCGTGACGGCGGTGATGATAGCCTTGCCTATTCTGCCGAGGACCGATTTCTTCTTGCCGTTGGCCTTCTCTTCCTTGGCGAGCTGCTTCTCCTGCTCCTCCTGCGCCTTCTGCTGTTCAGCCGCCTGAGCGTCAGCCAAAAGCAGTTCGAACGCGCTCTCACGATCGACCGTCTTGTCGTACTTGCCGTAAAGCGCCGAACGACGCAAAGCCTCATCGCGCTGCGAAGGCGAGATGGCGCCTATCTGGCTGAGAGGGAACAGCACCTTGGCACGCTCCACGACTGTAGGCGCGCCCTTCTCGTCGAGAACGGAGACGAGCGCCTCGCCTGTCT
>JAGCQO010000108.1 GCA_017965125.1 Paludibacteraceae bacterium | reverse complement strand
GGAAGCTGCAAGCCTTCGAACGCGAAGGAACTGTTTGCAAACAAAGACGTTGATGGCGGACTTATCGGCGGCGCTTCTCTCAAGGCTGCTGATTTCATGGGCATCATAACTGCATTTTAAAATAGATTTTATATGTGGTCCCGGTCGTAAAAAGCCGGGACTTTTTGGCTAAAAATGTTTATCAGAGATTCTTTAGACACGTTAGGTAAGTACATCCTTCTCATGTACAGGGTTTTCGGCAAGCCAGACAAGTGGAAGATGTATTTCAGACAGCTGTTGCTGGAAATGGAGACGCTCGGTCTCAGCTCGCTCGGCATCGTTATCATTATCTCCATATTCATGGGTGCGATAATGGTTATTCAGATTAAACTTGACATGGACAGCCCGTTGCTGCCTATCTACACAGTCGGACTCGCTACACGTGACGTGCTTTTGCTCGAGTTTTCTTCCACGATTATGTGTCTCATACTTGCCGGAAAGGTCGGCTCGAACATCGCTTCCGAGATAGGAACGATGAGAATAACCGAGCAGATAGACGCCCTTGAGATAATGGGTGTCAATTCGGCCAACTTCCTTATCCTGCCTAAGATTTCGGCGTTCATCGTCATGATGCCTATGCTCGTTATCATAAGCATGGCGATGGGTATGATAGGCGGCTATTGCGTCGCCATCTTCTCGGGCATTGTCACGGTTACGGAATTTGAGATAGGATTGCAATTCTCGTTTGTGCCTTACCATGTCTTCTATTCGATATTCAAATCGCTTGTCTTTGCGTTTATCATATCGTCGGTGGCTTCGTTCTACGGCTATAACGTCAAAGGCGGCGCGCTCGACGTGGGCAAGGCTTCGACTAACGCTGTGGTGAACAGCAGCATCCTCATCCTGCTGAGCAATATCGTGATTACTAACTTTATGCTGGCATAACCGAATAAACATTTTTGCGAAATGATAGAACTTGTTGATGTTCATAAATCCTTCGACGGCACTGAGATTCTCAAGGGAATAACAGCGACGTTTGAATCCGGAAAGACCAGCCTGATAATCGGTCAGAGCGGCTCCGGAAAGACGGTGCTCATGAAGAGCCTGATCGGCCTGCATCGTGTGGACCATGGACAGATAATATACGACGGACGTAACATGCCCGACATGAATTTCAAGAAGTTGCGCTCCTTGCGTCGCGAGATGGGCATGCTCTTCCAGGGCTCGGCGTTGTTCGACTTCATGACGGTGCTTGAGAATGTGATGTATCCTCTGGAAATGTTCTCGAACATGACGGCTATCGAGATAGAGAAGCGCGCGAGGTTCTGCCTCGGACGTGTCGATTTGGTGGAGCGCAGTTACTCTTTGCATCCGTCGGAAATCAGTGGAGGTATGCAGAAGCGTGTGGCCATAGCCAGAGCCATCGCCTTGAACCCGAGGTACCTGTTTTGCGACGAGCCTAACTCCGGACTCGATCCGGTCTCAAGTTTGGTCATCGACCGCCTTATCAAGGAAATCACCGAGGAGTTCAACATGACCACCATAATCAATACCCACGACATGAACTCCGTTATGGAGATTGGCGACAACATCGTCTTCATCAAGAAGGGCTACATGAAGTGGCAGGGCAGCAACAAGGAGCTGTTCAATAGCGGAAGCGAGGACCTGGACGAGTTCGTGTTCGCGTCAAACCTCTTCAAGGCGGTGAAGGACGCTCACGAGAAGCACGGAACGAGCATCTGATGCAGAGTGTGGTAATCCAAATATTTAGATTATGGACGAATTAGAAAAACTTTATGACGAGCTGCCTTATTTCGACAAGCAGCGTTTCTTGAAGAAGCATTTGGATGATGCCAAACCTGAAGATCTGAGCGCATTTCTTTATGAATATGAATATCCAGAAATGTCTGAAATCATTGCGATGCTTGGGTATGATGAGTACACATATCTTATGTGAGATGTCTTAAAACCCAGAAAATCTCATGCGTTCAGCTCTCTTTTTTCTTACAGGTTCGACAGTCGGAGCGGTTGTTCTTGTGCCGCTGTTTTTGCTGATACACGGCGTGCCGTCGGTCAGCGCATCGTGGTGGCTGGTGCTTGCGGCTTTTGTGGTCGGCATTCCTGTGCATGAGTTGATTCACGGCGTGACGTGCGCCTACGTTTCGGACAATAATTACAAAAGCATATCCTACGGCGTTTCGCTCACTCGTTTTTGCGCCTACTGCCGCTACACACGACCAGTGGATGTGCCGATGCGCTATTGGGTGTCGTTGATGCCGTTCTTTGTCCTTGCTGTGGCTCCAGCCGTTGTCGCGCTTGTCGGCGGATGGGCGCCGGTGCTTCTGTTCGCAATTCTCAATTTCGGAGGGTCTTCCAGCGATATTCACAAATCATTCTCACTTTACCGCTCAAACCGTAAGCAGGGCTAAACGTGCGATAAAAAATAAAAGCAAGTCTTCGGACTTGCTTTTTATTGT
>JAGCQO010000107.1 GCA_017965125.1 Paludibacteraceae bacterium | reverse complement strand
TCCGTGTCCTTTGGCTGGTCCGACAGGCGCAAGTCTTGTGGCTTTCTTTGCTGCGTTCACGCTGTCGTTCTCGCCTGCCGTGCCGTCGTAATAATAGACGTAGCTTCCGCCGAGCGACGATTTGTTCTCGTCGTCCCACAGCAGAGCGTCCTTCAGCGCCCACGATTCGCCTGTGCGGCTGTCGTATCTGATGACGTTGCCCCTTATGTGCTTGCCGTCCTTGCGGTCTATCTTGTTGGACCTGGTTATCTCGCCTCTCTCGTTCTTTGTGTCATACCATCCTTCCTCGGTGTAAACGACGGTCGCGCCATCGTCATGAACGATGATGGATTTGCCGTGCACCTCGGCTATCTTGGTCGCGGTGTTATAGTCGAGGTTGTTGGTCTGCATGGCTGCAGTCTTGCCCACCAGCCTCACGTTGTTTTTGAACTTCGCGGTTTTCGTGCGTGGCGAGTACTCACCCCACATGGAGGTCAGCGTGTTGGTCTCGTCGAAAAGCGTTCCGCCAGTGTCGTAGTATCCCACATCGGCGTTGCGGTCGTAGTCGAGCGAGTCGGTCTTGAGGGTCGTGTTTCGGTTTATCATCACGACGTTGCCCTTGAGCCTCGCGTGTCTTGTTATGCCGTCGTAGTGGAGTATCTCGCCGCTGACTCTTATGGTGTCGCCCTGATTCATCCTTATGTGGCCGAAAGCGTCGAAGCTGTCGTCGCCCTGATAGAAGTGGGCGCTGTCGCAGGTCATGATGGCGCCGTCGTGCGAGAATCTCACGTTGTCCATCAGCACTTGCGCGTCAGGCAGCTTGTCTTGGTCGAATGTCAGCCTCTCGGCGTGTTCGAGCTTCACGTGGTTCACTCCCAAGGCGGAATGAGCCATCATCACAACGAAAGCCGCAAGCGTATATCTTATGTTGTCTCTCCAAGTCATATCTCAAAACTATTTGTCTGAGAAGTTCCAGTTGTTGTACTTCCAGTCGCAGCCTTTCAGGTCGGAGCTTATGCGTGTGTATGTCTCGCCCTGCTTTTTCTTTATCCACTCCTCCAGCGACTTCTGGTTCTTCTTCTCTTGCACTATGCCCTTCATCATCTGGTAGTCCTGCTCGAGGTTGGCTCTGTGCTGCTCGGTTCTCGACTTCAGACGGATGATGGCGCAGACCTGGTGCCCCTTCGAGTTCTCCATGAAGAACGGCTCCGAATACTCGCCCACGTTCATGGTGTATGCCACTCTCGAGATGTCGGCTGGCAGCGCCTGGTACTCGAACTTAGACGAGCCGTCTCGCGAGTTCTCCATCAGTCCGGCGTTGTTGCGTGTGTCCTTGTCTGTGGAGTATTTCGCCACAGCCTCCTCCATCGTCATCTTGTTCGTGCGGAGCATGACGACGACGCTGTCGAGCACGCTCTTCGTCTTCTGCTTCTCCTCGATTGAGATTTTCGGTTTAAGCAATATGTGGCGGCAGTTTATCTTGTCGCCTCTGCGCTCGATGAACTGTATGAGGTGGAATCCGTACTCCGACTCCACGATTCTCGACAGTCTCTTCGGGTCGCTCATCGAGAACAGCTCGTTGGCGAACTCCGGCACTAACTGGCCCTTGCCCATGAATCCCAGCTCGCCGCCGTTTCTCGCCGAACCCATGTCGTCGCTGTACAGCGTTGCCAACATGGAGAACGACGCGCCTTCGTTCTCGACTCTGTTCTTATATTCTCTCAGCTTGTTCTTCTGTTCCTCGACCTCCTTGAGGCTCATCCGCGGCTCGATGGCGAGCAGCTCTATCTCCACCTTGGTTGGCACTATCGGCAGCTCGGTCTCCGACGCCTCTTTCTCCCAGTACTTGCGCACCTCGCTCGGAGTCGTCTTGTTGCTGCTCACGATGGTGTGCTGCACCTGCTGCACCTTCGTCTGCTCGCGTGCCTGCTCGCGCAGTTCCTCCTTCAGCACCTTGATGCTCTTGCCGTAGTACTCAGACACTTTCTCCTCGCTGCCTATCTGCGCTATGACCTCGTTCATCCTCTGGTCCACCTGCATGTTTATGTTGTTCTCGTTGGCCTCGACGCTGTCAAGCTCAGCCTGGTGCAGGAACAGTTTCTTCACTGCGAGCTGCTCTGGGATTATGCAGTAAGGGTCGCCATCGACGTCGGCGTGGTCGAATTTCATTTGCAGTATGCTTTTCTCCACGTCGGAACGCAGTATAGCGTCGTCGCCAATGACCCAGATGACCTCGTCGATGACGTCGCCGAGAGGTATGGCAGCGTCGTTTTTCAGCGTGTCGGCGGTCTGTGCCACTGTGTCAGCCACAGCCTGAGCCGTAGAGTCGGCTGGCGTAGCGGCGTATGCGATTATCGATGATAAAAAAGCAAGCAATATTATATAGATTCTTTTCATTTCCTTATTGTTATTTTTTCGTTCCTGACGCCTTCGTTGTATATGTCATTCTCCAATTGTCTTATGAAATCCTTTTTGCGCTGGTTTATTATGAGCGTTGCGATTTTAGGCTTGGCCATCTCGTAAGGCTCGATGTTTCCCTCCAGCCTGTAGTCGGTTATTCTTACGATGTACACGAAGCTGTCGTCTCTCAGTTCCAGGTACTTGCTGGTGTTCAGCAGCTTGTTTGTGTTGTAGTCCGAGAGTATCGGGATGTTCCTTGTCACGTCGCTCAGGTAGGTCCACTCCTTGCCGAAGTAGAGGAACACCGACGAGTTTCTGAGGCTCCATTTGTCCAATTCGTCCTCGTCGCCTTCCTTCGCGCCTCTCATCATCTTGCGCGCCACGTCGATGTTCTTCTTCGACGCCGGTATCTTCATCGACATGCCCTTCACTATCGGGTTCGAGACGGTCAGCAGCTTCTGGTTGTCCTCATAGAAGATGTGCATTTCCTCTTCCGACGGCATTGTCGAGAACTTCTGGTCCAGCAGGTTCTGCTCGTACTTGTGTATTATCAGCGCCTTTCTGTACTCCTCGACCATGTCGTTTATCTCCTCGCTCTCGCCGAGTTCCTTCTTCGCCTCTTCGTAGATCAGCGAGTTGGTTATCCATTTCTTGACGAAAGCCTCGGCTATGGCGGCGCTGTCGTTCTGGTTCGTTCCTTCCGGTATCAGCGCCTTGATGTCCTCGCACAGCAGCACCTCGTCGCCCACTTTTGCATACACCTCCTTATCGACATCCTTGCTGCTCTTGCCGCATGAAGCCATGGCGCATAGCATCGTCAGAGACGTAAACGCGATGAATAATATTTGCTTTCTCGCTCTCAAAGTCTTATTCAAAAAGGGTTACCTTGTGTTTATTCTTCAGCTTTTCAACCCACTCCTTCTCCAGTTTCTCCTGATAGTCTTGTATCACCTGTCCGCGCACTTCCTTGTACGACGCCGGCGCAAGCACATCCTCGCCCTTGCTTATCACTTTCTTGAATCCGTTAGGCAGTGTGAGCTTCTCGCCCCATCTCACCGCATTGACGTACTTGTTGCTGCCCTTCGAGTACAGTCCTCTCTCCGACCTCACGACGGTGCCGTTCTTGTTGAGCGCGCGCAGCTCGTTGTCTATCGCCTCGTCGTCGGTCTCCTTGCTGAGTATCTTGTTGACCTTCTTTTCTGTGGCTGCGTCCTTGCAAAGCACTACGCGTCCTCTCCAGCGTGGCTCCTTCCAAGCGTACTTGTCCCTGTTCGCCTCGAAGGTGAGTCGCTGTCCCAGAGTGTCCTGCGACGCCTTCGCCCACACCTCGCGGTTAGAGACCTCGAACAGCAGGATGCCGTCCTCATACTCCTTCACGATGTTCTTGATTTCTGGTCGCAGCAGTTCGATGTTTTTCTTGTTTATGTGCGCCACAGTGTCGTCGGTGGCTGCCTCCAGCACGTCCTCAAGCTGTGCGCATGTGTAGTTCTTTCTGTCTATGAATGAAATGAGGTTAGCCAAAGTGTAATTCTCCTTCTTGCCGCCGAACGAGAATGTCGCCACTGGCAGATTGCTTTGCGCCTTTGTCTTCACCCTGAACAGCGAGTCGTTGTATCCGACCTTCGCCGCAGTCTTGTTCAACTTCTGGAGCAGCTTGCTGTCCACGCTGTAGCCATATTCCTTCTTCAGCTTCAAAGCATTCTCGTGAACCACGATCGAGGCTCTGTCCGAACGCATGATGAAACTCTTTATCTCGTTGCTTCTGCTTTCATAATTGCCGAGTCCCCTTTTGTCCACGAGCTTCAGTATGTGCCATCCGAACGGCGTCTCCACCGGTTTCGAGTAGTCGCCCACCTTCTTCAACGCGAAGGCCGCGCTCTCTATCTGGTCTATCATCTTGCCCATGCCGAACCAAGGCAGCTGGCCTCCATTCTCGGCGCTTTGCTTGTCGTCGCTCTCGCTCAGCAGGCTCTCGAATGTCTCGCCGTTCTGCAGTCGTGCGTAAACGTCGTTGATGCCCTGTCTCGCCACTTCGTTCAAGGCTGGGACGCTGTCGTTCTTCGCCTTCATTATGTGCGCTACAAGCAACTCGCCCTGGCTG
>JAGCQO010000106.1 GCA_017965125.1 Paludibacteraceae bacterium | reverse complement strand
TGTGTTTTTCTCATTCTCTCTACCTTTTAGCTCCTTTCGGATAATATACAAACGACCATCCGCTTTTATTAAGCTGTTCCTCTGTTAATACTACCCTTTGTTCATATTGCTGCTTCTCGCAAATCTCTCCCCAGCCCATAGTCCGCATAACCGATTCCTTTATGAAAAATAAGTATAGAGTGTCGTTGTCGCAACATAGTCTTGGCTCCCAGTATGGACCACAAACAACAATATTCATATAATCATAGGCATCTATTCTATACTTAGGAGAATAAATAGAGTCTTGGCGTATCCTGCCTGACGCGTCTGTGACACCACTACGTGTCTCAAACAAATTCAGTTTATGGCCTAATTCAAGTGAGTCTGAACACGAATGATACACATAAATGACAGAATCGCTATAATTTTTTACTTCAAGTTCACCTCTAAGCGAATCGCACGAAATGCAACCATTAAGAAGCACGACAAATGATAATAATAAAATGTGCCTCATGCTACTTTTCCTCTACTTCCTGGCTCCTTTCGGATAATATGTGTACTGCCATCCACAGCTATCAAGCTGTTCCTCTGTTAACACTACCCTTTGCTCATATTGCTGCTTCTCGCAAATCTCCTCCCAGCTCATAGTCCGCATAACAGATTCCTTTATGAAAAATAAGTATAGGGTGTCGTTGTCGCAACATAGCCTTGGTCTCCGTTTTGAACCACAAAGAACAACATTCCCATAATCATAAGCACCTATCCTATATTCGGGTGAATGAATAGAGTCTGTGTCTTGGCGTATATTGCCTGACGCATCTGTGACCATACCAATCCCTGTACATATATAAAACAAATCCAGTTTATGGTCTAATTCAAGTGAATCTGAACACGAATGATACACATAAATGACAGAATCACTATAGTTATGTATTTCAATAGATCCAGGAGGCGGATCGTAGGTGAAAATGCACCCTTGAAGAAACACGACAAATGACAATAGCAAAAAGTGTCTCATTCTATTAAAAAACAGCGGACTTCTTTGTATGGTATTGATGCCTTACTTCTTCATCGCGAACTCGATGACATCAGCCATCACATCCTTGATGTCGAGGCCGGCGGCACGCACCTGCTGAGGGATGAAGCTGGTAGGCGTCATGCCCGGAGTGGTGTTCACCTCGAGGATGTTTATCTTGTCGCCCTCGGTTATGATGTAATCCACACGGATGATGCCCTTCGCGCCGATTATGTCGTAGATTCTCGCGGTCTCAGCCTGCACACGCTTTGTCAAGTCGTCGGAAAGGCGCGCTGGAGTTATCTCGCTCACCTGACCCTTGTACTTGGCGTCGTAGTCGAAAAACTCGTTCTCTGACACGACCTCGGTAATAGGGAACACGACTGTCTTCTCGTCGGTCTTATACACTCCGCAGGTTATCTCTGTGCCCTGCATGAAGCTTTCGAGTATCACCTCGTCGCCCTCGGCAAACGCCTTGGCGATGGCTGGCTCCACTTCCTCGGCCTTCTTCACCTTGGTCACGCCGAAGCTTGAGCCGCCGACGTTTGGCTTGATGAACATAGGCAATCCGAGCTTCTCGACAGCCTCGTCGGCCGACACTGTCTGACCCTTTCTCAGCAGGATGTCCGGAGCGATGTTCACGCCGAAGCCTGCGAGGTAGTGGTTGCAAGTGTACTTGTTATATGTCATCGCAGCCGCCAGCACGTTGCAGCAAGTGTAAGGCATGCCTATCATCTCGAAATAGCCCTGCAGGCGTCCGTCCTCGCCTGGTATGCCGTGTATGGTGACGTAGGCGCAGTCAAATGTCACTTTCGCGCCGTCCTTGGTGAACGAGAAGTCGTTCTTGTCTATCGGGTACGTCTTGCCCTCGACCTCCGCTGTCCAATTATTGCCCTCGAGTATCACGAGGTAAAGGTCATACTTCTCTGTGTCGATGAATGTCAATAATCCTGCGGCACTTTTCTTGGAAACTACAACTTCCGACTGGTCGCCACCTGCCACGATGGCTATTTTCTTTTTCATTGATTGATTTATGTTTGGTTTATTCCTGTTTCTTCTTTTTCTCCTCCTCGTTCACCACAGCCGACTGGTTCTTCTGCTCGGTCGCGTATGTGTTCACCGCATTGCGTATGGCCGCACGGAGGTTGTTCTGAAGCTCGCTTCTGAGGTTCACGCCGCCGTTAGAGAACTGCCCCTTGCGAGTGACGGTCTTCTCGTCCTTATACTTGCACTTCGCGAGTCTTATCTTCATCTTGTCGAGCGTTCCTGTCACGTTCACGCCCAACTTCGTAGGCAGCGGCGACTTCAACACCGAAATGTGATAGTCGAAGTTCATGTCCAACGAGTTCTGTCCGCCGACAGCCACCTTGTACTTGTCCATCTCCACCATGAACGGAAGCACCTGCATCTCGTTGTTGTCCAGCAGCAGCTCGACCGAGATGTTGTCTATCAGGTTCTTCGTCTTCTTCTTGAACATGAGGAGCTTGGCCACCTCGGAGAATGTTTCTCCGTCCATCAGCACGAGCGAGTCGCCTCTTATGACAGTGGCTGCGCTGAGCGATGGCAGAAGGAGGTTGTATGTGGAGTCGAGCGACGTTTTTGCTGTCAGGTCCACAGTCACGACGCCTTGGAATGAACGCAACATAGGCACGAGCGAGTCGATCTCCGGCATTGTGTTCACAAGGTTTGTTATATCGACATTCGAGCCTTGCACGTCGATGCCTGCGTCAGCTCCGTTCTTGTCGTTGCAGTGGTACATGGCGTTGAGTTTCAGGTCGCCGATGTTGGTCTTTGTCGAGAGGTCCTTGAGCATCAACGTGCTGTTCTTCAGCAACACGCCTCCGTTGAAGTTTCTCAGTATCAGGTTGGCGAAGCGTGCTGTATCGACCTTGGTCTTGAACTTGATGTCTAAGTTCGATGGCAAACAGAGCAGTCCGAACTCTGCGCTTGTCTCGGCGTCAGCATCCGAGTCGCTTCCCTTCTTTTCACTCTCAGCCGACTTGACCAACATTATCGAGTCCTCTTTGTGCTGCGCGTCCACCTTGGCCATCAGCGAATCCAACTTCGCGCGGCGCGCCGGGTCGCTGTTGCGCTTGCTTCTCATCTCCTCTACCTTCTGCAGATACCCTCTCTCGAACACCTGCGGACGGACGAGCATGTCGCCGGTCATGACCATCGGCTTTATCAAACCCATTCTCTCCGCCTCCTTCAGCTTTTCGAATGTCTTTTGGACTTCCGCACCTTTATAAGACGCATTGAGCAACTCGTTGAAGTTTATGCGCTTGCTGGTCAGGTAAAGGTCAGCCGACAGCGTGCGGCCTCTGAGGAGATAACGACGGAGGTTGCGCATCTCGCCCGACATGTTCGCCATGGACTTGCCGATTCTCACTCTCATGCTGTTCAGATTGATGGTGTCGTCGGTGAAAGAGAGGTCCATGTTCCTCATCGTCGTGCGCAGAGGCATGTATGGAGTGTAATATCTTGCCAGCTTTATGTTTGACTTGCCGTCGAAACGGAACGACTTCAGCGCCTGGTCAACAGGGTCCTCGGCCACGCTCACTTTGTTCAATATCCTGCCCAGCGAGTCGATGCCCACGTACTTTCGTTCCTTGTCGGACACAGCCACCATCTCTCCGTTCACTCTCTTGAACTTGCGCGCTCTCGGGTAAATCGAAAGACTCATGCGGAGAGAGTCGGTAAGCAAGGCAGCGGCCGGCACGAAGCACATCATCGAGTCCATGCTGATTCGCGCGGTCAGGCGTGGCACGAACTTGTCGATTGTGTCCTGCCTCATGGTCAGCGAGACGGTCGCCTTGTTGCCCACGATAGCCATCGTGTCGTTGACGAACGTCTTCATGCCGCCGAACCTTATGGATCCACGCACGAACGGAATATGGTTGAGCACACTGTCGGCGGTGTACGACGCGTTGAACGACTTCGTGGTCATGTTGACGAACCTGCCGTACTTCACCATCATCGTATCGACGTCGAGGCGTGTCGTGAAGTAGAGCAGCTTGTTGCTCCTCTTGCTGCGCATCGAGTTCACGCCGGACTCTATGTTCAGATTCTTGCTGAAGAAATTCACGCTTTCCGACGGCATTTTCGCCCTGATTCTCGACACTCCGACATTGGCATGAGCATAAATCTTGTGCAGCTCGAATTTCTGCAAATCCTGGAGGTCGAAACGCGCGTCGGCGTCCGCCTTTATGTCGCCGGAATAAACCAAATCCCTGATTTTAGGCAGCACCTGCGACAGTTTGTCAAGCATCAGCGAGAGCGCCACTTTCGCATCGATGTGCGGATTGTCGGTCAGCACTCTGTCCACCTTCGCCTGCGTCTTGAGGTCTGAGCTACCTTGTGTTATGTCGAGCGTGTCAATCTGGACGAACGACTTGCCTTTGTCCATGAAGTTCAGGCTCATGTTTGATCGCATGTTGGCGCTAAGCCTTCCCTCGTTGCCTTTGAAGCTTATCCATACGTCGTTCAGGTCCACGTTTCCGTTTATCGTCGGCAGCGTGTCGGCTTTGTACAGCCCGTTTATCACACCGTAGCTGTGTATCGCTCCGCCGGAAATTATCATGTCCACATGCTTGTCGTAAGGCTGTGGCACTCGCGAGCGCAAATGCTCAACGTCTGGTATGTTCACGTCGAAAGCCAGGTCGGTGTCGAACGACTTGTACTCGGCATCAGTCTTCAGTTTGCCGTTCAAAGCGAACATCGCGTCGTCCAGGAAGACGGCGAAGTCCTTTATGTCGAAATCTCTGAAAAGCGAGTCGAGAACCACATCGGCGTTCACGGCGAACGGCACGGGAGCCACATCGACCGTCGTGTCGCAGTAAGCCAAGGCTGGCGTCTCGAGGTGCATCTTCGCCTTTATCTGCGAAGCGTACTCGCCCTTGAGGTTCAGGTCGAGGGAGTCGGTGCTCGCCTTTCTCTGGTTCTGCTCGTCGAGGAAGGTGAATTTCGCGTTCTTGATGTTTAGCGCCGCTATGAATATTTCTGGGATTTTAGTCTGTGTCGTGTCTTTCTCGGCCTTGGATTCATATACGTTCCAGTTGCCATTGCCGGCAGTGTCTATCCTCAGGAAAATCGTAGGGTCCGACAGGTAGAAAGAGTCAACGCAAACCTTGTCGTTTTTGAGGAACTCAATTAAATCGACACTCGCATAAAGCTTTGAGAAAGAAGCTAAGGAGTCTGGCTTATCCAAAGCCTCGGATATGAAGTTCACGCTGTCGAGCGTTACTGTCACATTCGGGAATGTGCTGAAGAAAGAATAGTCAAGGTCGCCGATTTTCAGCTCGCCTTTCAGCATATCCGAGACATATTCGGAAATCTTGGACGCTCCGTACTTTGTAGGAATCACGTTGTAAACAGTAATCACTGCCACCAGCGCCAGCCCGACAATAGATGCCAATATGCCTGATATGATTTTTACTGCCTTCATCAAACAAAAGATTGTTTATACATATAATTGCAAATATAAAATTTATGCAATTAAATCGTCCTTTGATGACACGTATTTTCTCCATTTTGCTACCAAGGCCTTCATATCGTCCGGCAATTCGGAGTCGAACATCATCTTTTCGCCCGTCACCGGATGTATGAACCCGAGCTCCTTGGCGTGCAGTGCCTGACGAGGACAGAGCGTAAAGCAATTATTAACGAAAGCCTTGTATTTTGCTGTGCGAAGACCCCATAAAATTTCGTCGCCTCCGTACCGTTCGTCGTTGAAAACCGGGTGGCCCAAGTGGCGCATGTGCACACGTATCTGGTGTGTTCGTCCGGTCTCGAGCCTGCACTCCACGA